>JAUWLI010000110.1 GCA_030613765.1 Phycisphaerae bacterium | reverse complement strand
TGTCTGGAAGACCAGATACGGTAT
The DNA here is from genome assembly GCA_030613765.1 of Phycisphaerae bacterium. The sequence goes on along the minus strand of JAUWLI010000110.1, from coordinate 8,539 downwards.
AATAGGCCGAACTCGCACTTCCGCTGTAGCCCGGTATTCAGGAATTACCTGTGTCCAGATAGCGGCGACTGCAGGAGCGACCACCAGAACGAAAACTACCAACACAAGAATTGATTTCGCTCTCATATGTTTCTCCCTTAAAAAAGTGATTGATATATCCTCCGGGCTCCGTCCCGCTCATTCTATTTCAACTTAATTTCTCACTTCAAAGCCCCGATGATAGCTATTTGGGAGTTTCTATCGGCTGCCGAATAGCTTTTCGCGTTCAGCCATACGCAGCCATTCCGCTTCCCGTCCCTTCTTATAACCTTCACGAAACCCTTTCTCATAGCCTTCTTTGAATCCGTCTTTGCGACCCTGTCGCCATCCTGTTTTGGCTCCCTGTATGTAGCCCTTTTCATAAGCCTTTTCGTGGACATCTACAGAAGCAACAAGTTTTCTCCTTAATATCACCACACTTCTCCCTTCAAAAAGTAATTGATATATACTCCGGGCTCCGTCCCGCTAAATTAAAGGCGATATGATTATATGCTCTGCGAGATTACAAAGCAACGAAAAAAAGCAAAAATTCTTGCCTATTTAGACTCTTTAAGATAGACTTGTGAATCATGGAAAAGGCGGACAAAGTAGCCAGGAAGAAAATCAATACTTATTCCAAGGAGGCCAACATACATCGACTTTTTCGCAAAAGCATTGCACCGAGGCCGAGAAGTAAGAGCGTGGTACAAACAGATGATAGGAAATCTTCTAAGGCTCACTCCACTTGCTTAGAGAAAGCCATCTACAGGAAAAAACCATCAAGACTCAAAGGTAATTACTTTTACTCTGGTTCACAGGTACATTCAGCTTTTGGTTTGCCACAGCCTGAACAGACTTCATCCTCGACAGGTTCTTCGCTCGGTGTACACCCACACGATTCACACATTTTTTCCCCTTTAAAAGTACCTCGAAATTGATTTGGTAATATTGTATATATTTTAGTGCGGCTAATCAAGGGGAAAAGAGAAAGCATTTGAAGCAAACTTTCAGGCCTATTCTTGAAATAAAGCTGTCTGATACCCTTCGACACGAGATCGTCCATTCTACGAGCGTAAAACCCCTCTGAGAGCTACTCTGGGAGATACTATGAGTTGCCTTAATGGCGTTTCCTTCTCACCATCACCGCACCGAAGCCGAGTAGGAAGAGCGTAGTTATTTACTTAGTAAGTATCTTATCTAAGGTTTCTTTTATCATGTTTTCGGGAGAACTTCTTTGAAGGGAAGGTCTATAGGATTTTCCAGAGGCGATAAGAGCTTTTGTTTTTACATCTCTAAACTCTATCGTTATGTCCAGCATGTAGTTGAAAATATCCCACATCCAATGGTCAGTGTAGTACACTATAATATCAACATCTTCGGTAATGTCCTGCTCCTCACCATAAGTAGCAGTATATCTTCTTGAGTTTAGTTGGTCGGATATTATTCTTTCGAGATGACGTTTGTCAGGCGAGAAGTGTATAACGTATATCTTTTGGTTCATCAAATTTTCAGTTAGTTTGTGCGTGACTGTGACGTTTGCGCATCCCGAAATAACAGCAATTAAGAATAATGAAAAACAATAAATAGTGGCTTTCATTTTCCTCTCCTTATTTTTCTATATATCACTTGGAATATTTTCTCTGTTTGTTGCCATTCTCTATCAGTGAAGTAGCACAATTGTATATCCTGTGCGGCTGCCAGGCAAGGAAAAAAGAGTTATTCCCAGCAGGTCAAAATCCTTTTGGTACTGCCTTTATTTATATGCCGCTTCTGAATCTCAGAATGTTGATACTCTATTCTCCGAATATTTTCCCTAACCTGTTCTTCAACCTATCAGTGGCCTGTTCAAGTAAGAGGCCAGCTGCAAGACCAAGTAAAGAAGCAGTTACACCAACTCGATGAAATTTATCAATTTTTTCTAAATCAAGGAGTTCTAGGTCTCCTGTGGCAGTTAAAGCGCCTGTCAAATAAAGGAGCCAGAATCCAAACGCTAGAATAACGCTTGCGATTCCCTCCAAGATAAGTTCTCGCCAACGTATATGTGGTGAGACATTCTTAATCATACGAACTAACGTTCGCAAGCCTGTACCAAGCCACGATGCGGAGACGAGTAGTAGAAAGAAACTCAATAAGTGTGGATGTACCGGCCTTAAAAACAAACTTAGCCAAATTGCTAATAAGAGTACAAGCACGGAAAACAAGACGATCTCTCCCCAAAAACTCTTAATTGCATAGGGATTGCGCTTGGCAAGCTGCTCCAGATAGTCAATCAATACATCAGCAGACTCTTCTGACCATTCTATCGCATGAGATTCAAGAGAGTCAGGTGAATCTAGCACTCTTTGGTACTCAGGCAAGAAGTTGTCCCACAATTCTTTAGCTGAACCACCTAAAGCCGGAATCGCAAGTACTGGCTTTTGCAATGTTGGCGCAATGTGCCCCACCTGCCTTACGGTTTTAGTTCCACCGATGAGGATAACAGCATCAGCTTCGTTAACCTGTTGGATTCCTTTCAATGGCCACGGGCCGGCGCTGTTTTTATAGGTGAATATAATTTGCTGCAATTCGGCTTTTTCGTCAGAAAATGGAGGTTTTGTCATTTCTTCGGAGACGTATGCCACGATCTTATGAGATCCCGGGACTAAATTGACTCCTTTAACTATATATCTCTCAGCAGTGTCCGGGTTATCAGAACCAATAATAATTTGGTGACCTCTTCTGGCCAATGTGGCACCTAACTTCCGACAGACCTCACAAAACTTCTCTCGCACGTCCTCGCCGCCTTCGAACCTTAATGAACCAAAGACACAAACTTTCATAATTATTTCTCCATATTATATGCCGCTTCTCAATTGGCAAATGTTGATTACTTTTTTTGAGATTTTTTAGCGTTTCCTTCTCCCCACCATCGCACCCAAGCCAGCCAGGAATTGAAAAAGCCCCTGTCCGGCGGAGGGAGAGGAGAAAGCGAGATAACGGAGCAGGGGCCATAATGAGATACTTCAACAATACCATATTTTGCTTGTCATTTCAAGTGTTTTCTTTTCCTTAACATCACCGCCCCCAGGCTATCTCAATACCTGTCATTTCGACCGAAGTCCGCCGAAGGCGGACGGAGTGGAGAAATCTGGCCAATAATGTAAAATAACCTCCCCTCATTCACCCACCTGTCCCAGCTAGTCTTAGGCAGGGATTTACGCATTTACTCAATCTATTTTTGCATTGTTTTTGGTTTGACAAATCCCCGAAGTTATGGTAAAGTAGGTTTCAGCTTTTTTGAGAGATTTTCTTTGCTGTTTCGCGTGAGCATGGGCCGTGTATTTTAGCGAAAATCGGCCCAAAAAAGATATATGGGAAGAAAGGAGGACAGTAGAATGAACGGGATGAGGATTTCAAGCCTGATGAGGAAAATCACTGTAGTTTTTGTTATCTGCTGTTGTAGTTTGTCAGCTCAAGGTAAATACAGTGGCGGGGATGGAACGGCGGATAATCCTTACCAGATAGCCAGTGTTGAACATCTGGTCGAGCTGGGCAGGACGCAGTCCGATTATGAGTCACATTTCATACTTATGGCTGATCTTGATATGGCAGGAACGGTTTATAAAAGGGCGATCATCGCCCCTGATCTTGATGATAAGGAATGGGGCCCCCAGGGGGGCAAGGCTTTTGATGGGGTATTCGACGGTGGCGGGCATACTATATCAAACTTTACGGCAGAGAACCGCTCTGTGCACTACCTGGCCCTTTTCGGGCATCTTGAAGAGAAAGCGGTAATTAAAAACCTGAATCTTGTTGACGCCAATGTTAAAGGGAGCAAAATAACATCCTGTTTTGTAGCTTCGCTTGAGGGTACTATAGAAAACTGTTCGGTGACAGGTGAGCTAAGCGGCATCTATGTTGTAGGTGGAATGGTTGGTTTTCTGGATAATGCTTCAATCAAAAATTCGATGTGTGATGTAACTATAACTGCTTATGAAGATTCCAGTAGATTTGACAGGGTCGGCGGGCTTGTGGCGCATAGTCAATTTGGCAGTATCGATAGTAGCTTTAGCAAGTGCAATATAGTCGCGAAAAATAGGTTTGACTACGGCGGCGGGGTTGTTGGTATCAATTCTGGTACTATAACTAACAGCTATTGCGAAGGAGTGAGTATTCTTTCGGAAATCCGTGGAAAAAGCATTGGTGCTTTTTGCGGATATAACAATGGTTCCATACGCAACTGCCTTGCGTTTGATTTTAAAGTTATGTGCAAGGGTTCTGAAATCGGCGGATTTGTGGGCAGTAACAATAGCCTGATAGCTATGAGTGTTGCTGAAGGGCAGGTCATCGGTAAAAGCGGTATCGGTGGTATTGCAGGTAAAAACGATGGGTATATTATTGACTGCTATTCTAATGTGACTGCGGTGGCGATTGATAAAGTTGGTGGATTTGCAGGTAAAAACAGCTATGGGATACTCAGAAGCTATTCAATCGGCAAGGCTATGTCTATCAGTGATAAGGCTGGCGGTTTTGTCGGGCAAGACACTGGTATAGTTGATATTTCTTTCTGGGATGCAGAAAAAAGCGGTAATGATTTTGACGTGGCTGCTGTGTCTGAGCGGACGAGTGAACTGAAGAAAAAATCAACTTTTAAATACTGGGGTGACGGCGTGTGGGTTATCGATGAGGATAGCGATTATCCGAGGCTTGCGTGGGAGAATACTCCGGGTGTTGTGATAAAAGATGATCCTGTCGAATATGGCGGTGGAAGCGGAACGGTTGATGATCCCTATCTCATTTATGACGCCGAGGATCTGAAGTTGATTGGTGTTTATCCGCAGGATTTTGAGAAGAATTTTAAGCTTATGGCGGATATCGATATGCAGGGCGTGGATTTTCACGGCATCGGTTTTGGGTTCGGTTTTGGCGGTGTGTTTGATGGAAACGGGCATGTTATAAGAAATTATTCTATCAATAACGATTTGCCGTATTCGGGTTTGTTTACAGTTGTTCTTAAAACGGGGATTTTAAGGAATGTTGTCGTTGAGGGTTTTGAGGTTTCCGGTGTAAGATCTGTCGGCGGGCTTTGCGGGAAAAACGAGGGTTTAATTGAAAAATGCAAAGCCAGTGGCAGGGTTTATACTGTGGACCCAGGAAAAGAGAATACAAGTTGGGGTGGATTGGCAGGCCGTAACTCCGGGCGTATTGTTGAATGTCTGTCTGACATTAGGATGGAGGTTATCTGTGATGGAATGTCTTGGTTGGGAGGGTTTGTAGGGAGTAATAACGGTGTAATTGAAAAGTCGGGCAGTGTGGGAGAGATAGTATGCACCAAAAAAAACGGCAGGTACATCGGCGGTTTTATGGGTTTCGGAGGGTATGACTCGAAGGTTGATAATTGCTATTCGCTTGTAGCAGTGACTGTGTCAGGGCAGGGATGTGAGTTGGTTGGTGGTTTTGCGGGGGGGCAGGGTTTCAGGACGGCAATTAGAAGGTCGTACTGCTCGGCAGCTATGAAGTTGGCCGATGACTGCAAAGATGGGGCCGCTTTTATCGGGTATGTTAACGTAAGGCAATTTGCTGCGCATTCGAGCGTAACTGATTGTTTCTGGAATTGTGATCTTGAGGTGCCGAGTAAGGGCATTGCCAGGGAATCTCTGGCTAAAATAATAATATCGGCAGCTACGAGCGAGCAATTGAAAGATGCGGCTTTTTTGGAAAGTGCCGGCTGGAACGTTTCAACTGTCCCGAATGAAAAGGTATGGTTATTAGAGACCGGGAAATTGCCGCGAATATACTTGCCGTAGGGTGCAAAAACTCATTTGGGTAGCAACCCTATTGCTAATTGTCATGCTTGGTGTAATAGGGCTGGCCACGCTTGCACCTTCACAAATCCAGGTTTTTCAGCAATTCTTATCATTACGCCTAATACGTGTGAGACAAGTGTTCGAAACAAAATCCCCTGCAGTGAAGGGGGCTGACAATAACGGTATAATACATCTAATAAATTTATTTTGGCCGATTTTTTTGTTTACTTTTGTTTGGTAAACTGTTAAGATACCTGTATGTTTGCCGGAAGGCAAACGTAAACCGCCAGCAGGCGAAGGTTTTAGCGGAGAACCGCACGAATCGGGCAAGTCGCCCAAGTTTTCGTATCAGCAGATACACGCAAAAAAGCATTATTTTGTTAAAAAAAGACAGTTTTTCAAACATTTTGGTGTATTAATGACTAAAAAACGCTTATTTAGCCAGCTTCTGAATAAGGCCATTTCGATGGCCTTGTGGACGAAGGCAATAACCTGCGACAAAGCTGGCTTTAAAAGCAGGTTTTGCCAGGAACACCAAGCTGGCAAAAACATAATCTCTGTTAATCCTGTTATCCTGCCTGCCCTCGAATTTCGTCGTCGGGGGTCTAATTCCTCTTTGTGCCTTTGTGCATTTTTGTGGCTAAAAAATCCGTTTAATCAGCGTAATCCGTGGTTAATAAACGATTTACGTCTCTGTAAGGTGCTCTACAATTGTAGAGAAACATTTACAGATGTCATGAGTCCTCTACAAATCAGACTTTTTATGCAAAACAAAGCCAAATTCCGAAAAAGTCAAATGAGCGTAACTAACTTATTAACAAGGGATTATGACAAAATGGACACTTGGTCAATTAGGAAAAAACAAAGCCAAACGAACCCAAACAAAGCCAAATTCAAAAAGGACAAAATGAACGTAACTTCTATTTTAACAGTGGGTTATGAAAATAAACCGCCAATTTGGGCCCAGAAAAAACAAAGCCAAACTTCGAAACGACAAAAACCAATGCAAACCTCTTTGTCAAAAAGGATTATGAAAGAAACGCGATTTTGGGTTGGGAAAAACAAACCCAAAACGAACCCAACTTGTCGCGGCGTAGCCTCTGGCGAAGACGGAACAAACCCAATCTCCAAACAGCTCCAAAGCCCGATTTGTCTAGGAAACTTACTAATTAACCCGATGTTTCAGATTTATTGTGTTTGCAGCTTTTCTGTATCGTTCGATTCTGCCAAAATGGCACTATATACGGGCAATAGGAATTTGGATAAAGACGGCAGGAAAAAACTTAACCTCTTGAAGTACAAGAGGTTAAATGGCCCGGGCCGGATGCGGCCGCTAACTGGCACGCCTTTTGCACATTCATACTTGGGAAAAATTGTACTTACTAATTGATGATAAAGAGTACAGCGAAAGGAAATTGATCATGGCTAAAATCATTGGAATAGATTTGGGAACGACAAATTCTGTCGTTGCCGTAATGGAAGGGTCTTCGCCGAAGGTTTTGATTAATTCTGCCGGCTCTCGAATAACACCTTCGGTGGTTGGCTTTACAGACAAGGGCGAGAGGCTCATAGGCCAGATTGCACGACATCAGCAGGTGACCAATCCTGAAAACACAATATTTTCCATCAAAAGATTTATGGGCAGACGACACAGTGAAGTCTCGGAAGAGGAAAAGATCGTGCCCTACAAAATTACCGGCGGCCCGGAAGAGTTGGTCAAGGTCCACGCACGGGGAAAAGAATATACGCCCCCGGAAATTTCGGCCATGATTCTTCAGGACTTGAAAAAGACCGCAGAGGACTATCTGGGCGAAGAAGTTACCAGTGCCGTTATTACAGTACCGGCTTACTTTAATGACTCACAGCGACAGGCAACGAAGGACGCCGGTAAAATAGCGGGATTGAAGGTCGAGAGAATTATTAATGAGCCGACTGCTGCCGCACTTGCCTATGGCCTTGAAAAGAAAAAGAACGAAAAGATTGTCGTCTTTGACTTCGGCGGAGGAACTTTCGACATATCCATTCTCGATATAGGCGATGACGTTGTCGAAGTCCTCAGCACGAGCGGCGATACTCACCTCGGTGGAGACGACCTGGACGAGACCCTTATTAATTATCTCGCTGACGAGTTCAAAAAGACAGAAGGAATCGACCTCCGTGATGACTCAATGGCACATCAGCGCCTGAGAGAGGCGGCCGAAAAGGCAAAATGTGAACTCAGCTCACAGCTTGAAACCACCGTCAATTTGCCCTTTATCACTGCAGACGCCTCCGGCCCAAAACACCTGCAGATTACCATCACCAGAAGCAAGTTCGAATCCCTCGTTGAGCCGATTCTCGAAAGGTTAAAGGGTCCCTGCCGCATTGCTCTGGAAGATAAGAAGGTGGCCGAAGGCGATATCTCCGAGGTCCTGCTTGTCGGCGGCTCAACAAGGATTCCAAAGGTACAGGAGATTGTTAAAGATATCTTCGGAAAAGAGCCTAACAAAAGCATCAATCCCGATGAGGTCGTTGCCCTGGGAGCCGCAATCCAGGGTGCGGTATTGGCTGGTGATGCCGGAGTAAAAGATATTTTGCTTTTAGACGTAACGCCGCTTTCGCTCGGAGTCGAGACCCTTGGCGGCGTTATGACAAAATTGATTGAGCGAAATACCACCATCCCAACCAGCAAAAAAGAAGTCTTCTCGACCGCTGCCGATACTCAGACCACCGTCGACATCCATGTCCTGCAGGGG
>JAUWLI010000075.1 GCA_030613765.1 Phycisphaerae bacterium | reverse complement strand
CTGCTGCTGCTTTGGTGTGGCACGAGCTTGTCCAACTGCCTTCCGGCATGTCAGAGAAGCCACAGCAATCAAACACAACAGCATCCAATTCAGCATCAGCGGTTTCCGCTGCAAAACGTTGATGGTTTGTCGATTCATCTTAGTACTGCTCATAGTGTATTCCTTCGCTTAATATAAGGCACCGCAAACAGGGATATTTCTGAAAGCCGATTAATCCGGTGTTTCTCCATGGCCGGCTCTTGGTTGCGTCGCTGTTTTGGTCTTTCACAATCATATCAGAATCGCTATCTCAATTCTAACACATTTTACAAGAATTTTAAGCGATAGTATCGCTGTCAGAGGCATTTTCACTCTTGCAACCTGGCCTCGCGGCCGCTATAATGCCGCTGTTAATGATGACGGCCCAGAAAACCGAGTCCGGGAGGTTTTACTATATCAAGTGTCTGAGCGAGTGCGTATCAGGAGGCTGCTTGATTTAGTATAGTCGAGGAAAGATATGATTTTTTGATGACAGAATAATAATGTTTAATAGGATTGTGGAGGTAAATATGAAAGAGTCTTTGTTTCGTGCAGCCTTACTTTTGACAGGTCTTTTGCCAACGTATCTTTGCGGCCCGTGGTTACACGCCGCCTCCGGGCAAGAATCGGCGCTGCCGCGCACACTGGTTGCCCGGACCTACAATTCAGGTTTTGATTTAGCACACGATACTTACAATGCCATTTCGGCTGCCAGCGACGGGAAAATCTACTATGTTCTTTCTTCCCAATCAATTGATGTCGGTGGGCAAATGTATTGCTACAACCCGGCTACCGACAAGATACAGCATCTCGCTGATCTTACTGAAGTGTGCGGGGAAAAAGGATTGAAGAAGATTCCTCAGGGCAAGTGTCATTGTAATTTTTATGAACGAGACCGTAAACTCTATTTCTCAACCCATGCCGGCTTCTATGAAATAGTGGACGGAATGGAGATGATGGTTAAGAATCCTCCGAAGGGCTACAAGCTTTATCCGGGTGGTCATTTACTCTCTTATGATATGGCCAGCGGGAAGTTTGAAGACCTGGGCACAGCGCCTTATGGAGAGGCTTTTCTAACCATGACCATGGATACCGAGCGGGGGCAAATCTACGCGATTACCTGGCCCAAGGGTTACTTTATCCATTATGACCTAGGTACGAAAAAGATGAAGAACCTCGGCACTTTTAGCGGTAAGGGCGAGACCGGAGTACCGGGAAAAACATATCGGACCCTCTGCCGGTCAATGGCCGTCGACCCACGAGACGGTACCGTCTATTTTACTGCATCCACCGGCGAGATTCTCAGCTACAGCTATAACGCCAAAACGCTGCGAACCGTCGAGGGAGTAGATATGAAGAAAGATTATTTCGGTTCTTACGACCCCGCGTCCGCCGGTCATATGGGGTATAACTGGCGCCGAGTAGTCTGGTATGCACCAGAGAATATGGCCTATGGAGTGCACGGAAATTCAGGATATCTATTCCGTTTTGACCCTCGTAAACCGGACCTTGAGGTAGTTGAACGCATCACCTCCGAACCTTCCAAAAGAAGTGGGATGTTTGACCAGTTCAGTTACGGGTACCTTGGCTTCGACCTTGGTCCAAATGGCCACACGCTTTATTATCTCAACGGCGGGCCGATTTATATAGATGGAAAGAGACTGAAGGGCAAAGACCGTATCGCGATGGGCGCAGCAAAAGGGCTGGAGAACCTGCATATTATAACCTATGATATTCCAACCGGAAAGTACATCGACCACGGCCGGGTGTTCTACAAAGACGGACAAAGACCGTTATACGTTAATTCAATTGCTATTGGAAAAGATGGAACTGTATACACCCTTGCCAGAATTACAGAGAAAGACCATACGCGAGCGGACCTCATCAAGATTCTCGACCCCTTTCAAAAGCGGTAAGGGATGAGCGGTGTAACGTAGAAATATACCGTATCCGGTTACCAGTTGCCAGATAAGGAGTTTGGTTATGGCGCGAAATGCCGTTTTGTTTGTCCTGGCCCTTTGCCTGTCGACTGTGTGGTTTTCCTGTGCCGAGAAAGAGGAAGGAAAAATGAACGGTGCCGCTGCTGATGGCAAAGTTCAACTTATGATTCTCAATCCGGGACATTACCATGCCGCACTGGTCCAGAAAAGTATGTACGAGAAGGTTGCTCCCGTTATCCACGTCTACGCCCCGGCCGGCCCCGAGGTGCAGGAATATCTAAAGCGCATTGACAGTTTTAACAACCGCCCCGGTAATCCCACTAATTGGGAGGAGAAAGTGTATACCGGAGATGATTACCTCGAAAAGATGCTCAATCAAAAGCCCGGTAACGTCGTCGTTATATCCGGCAACAACCAGAAAAAAACTGAGTACATCAAGTCCGCTGTCGATGCCGATCTTAATGTTTTTTGTGATAAGCCGATGTGTATTGATGCGGAGGGCTTTGAGCTTTTGGAGCAGGCCTTTGCCACAGCAGAGAAAAAGGGTGTGTTGCTTTACGATATTATGACCGAACGTTTCAACATACTGTGCATCTTACAGAAAATGCTTGTGCTCAATAAAGACGTGTTTGGGGAGCTGGAAAAAGGCTCAGCAGACGACCCTGCGGTCGTCAAGGAAAGTGTCCACCATTTCTTCAAATACGTTTCCGGCACACCTATCAAACGACCGACATGGTATTTTGACACCGCCCAACAGGGTGAAGGACTGGTGGATGTTACGACACACCTGATAGACCTGGTAATGTGGACGTGCTTTCCGGAGAAGCCAATCGATTACCGAAAGGACATCGTGATGAAAAAGGCCAGGCGTTGGCCAACGATGATCACACGGCAGCAGTACGAGAAGGTAACAGGAGCACCGGATTTCCCGGATTTTCTCAAAGGCAAGTTGAATAACGAGGGAGTTTTGCCCTATTACGCCAACGGAGAGATGATTTATGTAATGAAGGGCATACACGTGAAATTGGCGGTAACCTGGAATTTCGAGGCGCCCGAGGGCGGCGGGGATACACATCATTCTCTGTTCAGAGGCAGCAAAGCCAACGTTATCGTCCGCCAGGGCAAAGAACAGAACTATCATCCGCGGCTTTACGTGGAGCCGGTGCCAGGGGCCAGCGCTGAAGAATTGAGTACAGCCCTAAAAGAAGCAGTCGCCCAGTTGCAAAGTCAATACCCTGGGTTAGCGCTTAAACAACCCGCCAGAGGTATGGCGGGCTGGCAGGTGCTGATACCTGATGAGCATCTAATCGGACACGAAGCCCATTTCCGAAAGGTTACCAAAAAGTACCTGGAGTACCTCACAGAGGGAAAGCTACCGGTGTGGGAGGTCCCGAATATGATAGCGAAATATTATATTACCACCAGGGCGCTGCAGTTGGCGCAAAAGTAAAATTACAAATTGGATGACTGTTTCCCGCCAGCACTGGCGTTAGCGTAGGTGCGAGCAAAAGGAGAATTGGTCAATATGGTCCCAAAAAGAGAGTGAGAAACAAGTTAGCCCTATTTGGTGGTGAAAAGGCAGTAAAGTCGCAGCAGTCGGACATATTCAAATGGCCTGTTGTTGCCGACCTGCACTCCTGGCCGCAATAAGCCCCTGCATTTGCATTCACTTTTTACGACAATGGACACAACAGGCCGACGCGGATTGCTTACCTTGATGAATCCGTAAAGATTGAGCGGTACATTGAGCCACTGCCGGTTGCCGAAGATAACGGATAATGGCAAAGCATTGGTAAGTCGGGACTACGGTCAGTATCTGGAAGCTAAAGGTCTGGGTCATATATTCGCTTCACCTTATCATCCGCAGACTACCGGTAAGATCGAAAGGTATCACAGATCAATCAAGGAGCGAGTACTCCTGCATGTTTGGCAACTGCCGCAGGAGCTTGAGATGGAGATAGCCCGGTTTGTGGATTGGTATGACTGCTGGCGATACCACGAAGCCATCGGGAACGTGACTCCTGATGATGTGTACTATGGTCGGCGTGAAAAGATTTTGGTAAAACGTGAAGAGTTAAAACAAAAAAACTATTCTTGAAAGAAAGCAATGTAACTGTACAATAACAACCAGAGCTGAAATCGTCTCCTAATTCAGAGATCTCTGTGTCTCATTCTTGCTGAAGACCTACACAGAGACTGCTCCTGAAGGCAGGGTAGGTTGTAGTGATTGTGAGATATTGGGAGAGATGGTGGCGCTTTCATGCATATTTTTAGTAAAATTGCCTCGGGAAAAATTTCTGGGCAGTTCAAGGTGAATATAGTAAGATTATTGATGTCGTACAGAGAAAATCATGTTTGTAAAGTGTTTAAATGGAAAACCCAGATTAAGATTCCTATCAGTTGCCGAAGGTACACACCAATGACTTAGGAATTCAGGGATGTAGATCAGAAACTAAGTGGACTCGTTATGTCATAAGGAAATAATACTGGAAAGGAAGACTTGGTTATGTTCAAAGAAGAAAGAGATACATCGAGTTTTGAATGGACTATGTTGGGAAAAATTGACGAGGGACGGCCGAATCTGGGTTTCACGACCGACGTTTCTGTATATCGCCTGATGCAGTTCACGCTCAGGGATGTACTAATCAAGGATTTTGGTGTGGAGAAAGCCGATCGCATTTTCTATCGGGCCGGCGAAACCGCAGGGAGGCATTTCTATGAAAATCTTATCACTAAGCGGAACTCGTTTGGCGAGTTTGTTGTGGAACTTCAGGATGTATTGAAACAACGGAAAATCGGCATCTTGCGGGTTGAGAAGGGCGATGTGGAGAACTTGACGTTCACTCTGACAATTGCGGAAGATCTCGATTGCTCTGGTCTCCCTGTCTGCGATGAGCAGATCTGCACGTACGATGAGGGATTTATAAGCGGACTGCTTTCGGCACACACAGGCAAAGACTTCTCCGTAAAGGAGGTGGACTGCTGGTGCTCGGGCGACAGGGTGTGCCGCTTTGATGTCAAACCGGTTGTGTAAAGGACTTTTCATGCTCAACGTAAGAGAAGAACATATCGACAGGATCACGGAGGTGTTCCACCTAATCCTGAATGGCAGGATTCCTAAGCTGATTGAACTTCCAGAGGATTACCCCGAGAACGAGGTCAAGCAGGTGGTGAAGTACGTCAATAAGTTTATTGTCGAATATCGCGCATTCGCCGATATCCTGTCCACCTTGTCAAAAGGCGAACTCGACTTCGACCCGCCAAGAAGCAAGATGCACATCCTACAGTCCTTCAAGAATCTCCATGCCAATCTTCGCCACCTCACGTGGAAGACCCAGCAGATCGCAAGCGGTGATTTCACCCAGAAGGTGGACTTCGTGGGTGACTTTTCCAAGGCGTTCAACAGCATGACGCAGCAGTTGCAGAGCGCCTTCGCAAAGATAGAACAGCAGAATCAGGAACTGCAAGATGCGTGGGAGAAGTCGGATCGCTTGCTGCTAAGCGTATTACCTCCAACAATTGCTGACCGTCTGAAGCAAGGTGAGAATCAGATAGCGGACAACTTCACTAACGTGGCGGTCTTGGTGGCCGAGATCGTCGACTTCTCGCTGATGACTGAAGAATTGCCTCCAATTAAACAAGTGGACATCCTCAGGCAGATGTTCTGTTGCTTTGATAGGCTGACGGTAGAAAAGGGACTTCAGAAACTCAAGGCGATGGGAGTTACGTATTACGCCATTGGCGGTGCCCCCACGACGCATCCCGATCCTGTCAGGTCGGCGGCGGAGGTAGCGTTGGAGATGCAGACCGAGGTTTTGGGTATCGCTGTCGATGGTGTTGGACCCTTCTGTCTACGGATTGGCATTGCTTGTGGGCCCGTGGTTGGTGGCGTGCTCGGTACGAGCCTTCTGGGATATGATCTTTGGGGCCCGACAGTCAACGCTGCAAATGCGATGAAGGCATCAGCACCGCCAGGCAGCATCCAGGTCACTCAGGCCGTAGATGAACAACTGAGTGACGATTTTCTGATGGAATCACGAGGTGAATACTATGTGGCGGACCTGGGCGCGGTGGTGTGCTACCTGCTTAAAGGGAAGCTGGCCGGACAGAGTTAAGGCTTAACCGCTATAGGAGATTGACGGACTATGGAACGGAGTGATCGAGGCAGGAGTGCGATTAATGAAAATTGGATCTGGCGAGCACTTGGCCTTCTAGGGAAAGCCGTGATCGACTTGTGCGGATTAGCTGTTTATCTGACATCGTTTGTATGCGCAGTAGTAGTGCTAGCAATTCGACCTCGCCGCTGGCATAGAACGATCCGTCAAGTTTTTGCCCACCAACTTCTGCGCATGGGAGTGTACACTATAACTCCTGTTGGATTGGTTGCCTTACTTGTGGGTGTTTCGGTGGTCATGCAGGCGCAGCTTTGGTTGGGCAAGGTCGGACAAACCGGATGGTTGGGTCCTCTACTGGTGGTTGTAGTGGTCCGTGAGTTGGCGCCCTTGCTGACAAATTTGATAATAATCATACGCAGCGGTTCGGAGATGACCACTGAACTGGCAACAATGACAGTGGCTGGGAAGGTTAGAATGCTCGATTCACAGGGGATTGACCCACTGATATACCTAGTCATGCCCCGGATGGTCGCAATAGTTGTTTCAGCGTTCTGCCTCACACTTATGTTCATCATATTCTCATTTGTTAGTGGCTATCTGTTCAGCTTTATCCTGGGTTTGAGAATGTTGGCACCGAGGATCTTCTTGAACCAGGTGCTGCGAGCTTTTCAGTCTGAGGACGTATTGAAGCTGCTCTTGACCAGCACAATTCCGCCGCTTTTAACAGGATCGATCTGCTGTTTGGAAGGACTTAGCGTACCGCAGATGAGTACAGCCGTCCCTGTGGCGACACGTCGTGCGTTGTCGCGTTCGGTTGTGGGTTTGTTCCTAGTATCGGTACCCGCTTCAGTGCTGACCTATCTATGATCCCGGGATTTTTAACTAGCTCGTATTAAGGATGTGTTGTTGAAAAAGCATTGTTTATGAAGGCATATGAGAAATCCAGGATGAAGCAGAGTTCCTCGGACATAGACAACCGCATGATGTCGACACCCACGCTTGAGTTTGATGACGTGACCTTCAGTGCCAGCCATGTATATGACTCTAGCGTTTCAGAGATTACTTTTGTACTCGAGTCCGGAGACTTGGCGATAGTGCTCCTGGAGAAAGAGCGTGTTTGTCTGCCGCTGGCAGACTTGGCTGTGGGTATCGTGGAACCGGATGGGGGACGTGTCAAACTGCGTGGTTCCGACTGGCTGGCTATGACTTCTGAAGTCGCCGCTGAGAATCGTGGACATATTGGCCACGTATTCGAAGGCAATCCATGGATGGATGATATCGAAGTGAGCCAGAATATTATGTTGGGGCAACTGCATCACACGCACAGGCCCATCGCCGAGATCACGCACCAAGCGGCGGAGTTATCGCGGATTTTCGGTCTGCCCGGTCTTCCACTCGATCTTCCGTCAACATTTCGCGGCAAGGATCTAGCTCGGGCAGCGTGTGTCCGCGCGTTCATGGGGAAGCCTGATCTGTTGATATTGGAACGTCCTACAGCAGGAATTTATCCCGAACTCTTGCCTTCGCTGCTAAATATGTTGATCGCAGCACGTAATCGCGGTGCTGCGGTTTTATGGTTGACAGACAACACCAAAGTTTGGGATAATCCGGGAATTCGTGCCACTCTACGCGGCCGAATGCACGGCGCACGCATGCATGTGGACCGAAGGGAGTACCAAAGATGAAGCGATTCACTCATCGTCACATAAATCAGATTACAGGACTGTTCGTGTTGTTGGCGATTCTGATCGCTGGAGTGGGCATTTATATGGTAGGTCAAGTACAGCACTGGTTTGAACGCACCGTCACTTTCAATCTTCTGCTGCCGGAGGAAGGTTGTTACGGGCTAAAACCCGGTGCCATTGTTTTGATCATGGGTACTGAAGCGGGTGAAGTTACAAACATCGAAATCACTCCCGATGATCGAATGACGGCTAGTACGGCCGTGCGACAGGACTTCGCCCGTTTTATAGGCACGGACTCTCGTGCAACGATAAAGAAGACTTTCGGTGTGGCGGGCGATGCATTCGTCGAGATCGGTGGCCAGAGGGGTAAGCCATTACCGACCGGTGCTTTAATAGAGACTGTCGTAGACCGCGCCGTTAGTGATATGTTACAAGAGACGCTGGAGCAAATCCGCACCGAAGCCCTTCCTGCTATGCGGGGGATCCGCTTGGCTGCTGAAAATCACGCTCAACTGGTAGTTACCCTCGAAGAGCCTATCCTCAAGGCACTGGAAACCCTTAATTCTATCACCGAGAAGATCGACAAAGGCGAGGGCCTGGCCGGTCGAGCGCTGGCCGATAAGCAGATGGCCGACGATGTCAGCAACATGATAAAACAAGCTAATATAACGCTTGAAGAAACCCGTAAAGTCAGTGAGAACCTTACTCGTGTCACTGCCTTGATGCCTGATACTATTAAGAACATCAATGACCAACTGAAGTTGCTTTCCGGTGCCATCATTCAGGCACAGACCACGTTGCGTGAAATCCAGAGGCTTACAGAAGCAACGCAGCGGCACTGGCTCATTCGCGGGTATGTCGAAGATGATCAGACCTATATGCGTATACCACCGAAGGAAGTGATAATAACACCATGACTCTTATCCAATTTCGCCCAAGTTTCTTAATTAAGATACTCTGCCTTGGAGTGTTAGAGTGTATTTGCGGCTGCGCGGGCTCACCGCCTGCAAAACTAATCCATGGCGATCGTACCTTTGCCCAAGCTACCATCGCTGCCCACACTGCATTTCAGCAGGACCGGATTGATGAGGCTGCAACTCTGTATAAGCTCGCTCTGAAACGTGCTCATGCCCTTGATCAACCATCAGCGATTGGAGATGCTGCTTACAACTTGGCAGCCTGTATGCTACGATTGAGAAAATACAACCGCGCTCGGACTCTTTTAATAGAGGCTGGTCACGAATTGGCTCGTGGTGATTCCCCCTTGGCTGACATCCTGCTACTTCAAGCTCGCGCAGCTCACCTAGCTGGTGATGTCCACGCTGCAGATGTTTTCATACACAAACTCCGTACCGATCCTAAATCAGAGCCCTTAGCTGAACACTTGGGTCAAGCCTTCATATTGGAGGGCCACATAGCATGTGAACGCAACGATTGGTCATCTGCAGCGGAGCTACTTGAACAGGCTCGGGATTACTTGCAGCCGGACGCTGAAGCGTCACTTCAGGCTCACGAGGCCGGATTGGCTGGACGTATAGCATCAGGAACACGGGACCACCACGCTGCCGCAGAGGCCTTTGAAAAACAGGCTGAGTTGCTCCGACGTGCCGGTCACTACCGCGCTATCAGTCCTGCTATAGCAAAAGCTGGAGAAGCCTATCTAGCCTTGAATGAACATAATCTTGCTGCGGACTTTTTTTATCGAGCCGCCCGAAACGCTGCTGCGTGGGATGACAATGTCAGGGCAAAGGAATGGGCTCTGGTAGCTCTTTCCGCCGCGCGTGATACAGACGACACTATCATTGCCCGCCTTGTCGAGTCTTTGCTGTCTGAGCTTACTATTGACCAGCCATGACCTCCTTGGGACAGGCGCGTTAAGCCTGGTTCTGGCAAAAGACTTCGCCCGGCACTGCTCAAAAGGAGTAACTTTTGTAAAACCGGAACTAAATCGCATTTCTTTTTAATCAATTTTCTTTTACAGTTTACAGATAATAAATAGGTAACAATTAACGCACACATACATATACATATTTTACACTTAGGCTGCACTTCAACCACAACAGAACAAAAGTAAAACTATCTGGAGGATTGAAAATGACTTGCAATAGAAGAGTAGTTTGATAAGATTACTTCAAATCAGGAAGCCTATCATGTATGAATTACTGATCAGGATTGAGACGCTATGTTTGGAAGCCCGGCCGCTACTGCTGCTTGGTATAGGGGCAGCAGCGGTTATTGTCGGCTTGCTGCTTTGGTTGGCAGGTGCATATTTCAGCTCGGTGATCATCGGAGTTCTTGGGGCTGTTGTTGGTTCATTCTGTGGATTGCTCATTTCTCAATGGTTTGACTTGAATCCTCTTCTCTGCATGATCATAGGGGCTGTCCTCTTTTGTATTGCTGCAGTTCTTTTTAAGAATATTATCATCATTGTGATTGCCGTAATTGTCTTTGCCCTGGCGGGTGGAACCGCCTATTCAAGTTTTATATTGGACAATCCCACTCAGCAGCAGGAGACGGAGGTAAGCCCTGTCCCGGGTCAGTCATTCAGCCATATGGATCCCGACATGCGACAAGCCTATATCGAAGAAATTACAGAGGAAGAAGTGGGCTTTTCCGAAAAGCTCAAAGCTCTCCTGGGTGATGCACTAAAAACTATGAGTCCACACAAATGGAAACTTCTGCTCTCCGTACTTATTGGAGGTTTTGGCTGCCTGCTTCTAATCTGGCTGCTCAAAAAACTGGTATTTGCTTTGTGT
>JAUWLI010000113.1 GCA_030613765.1 Phycisphaerae bacterium | reverse complement strand
TAACGTCGGCCTGCATAGCAATGCCCATTGGCTTCCAATTTTTGTCCGTGAGATTTTTTGCTTCCCAGCGGTAAAGAAGCCTGGTATTGCCGCCGCATTTGGTATTCCTGATGCATGAGAGAAGCTGCCAAGTACCGTCTTTAGCCTGCCAGATAGCAAAATCGACCGGCTGCTGTCTGGGGCTTGTGAACTCTCCAAGGTCGGGATTGCCTGCAATTTGCCACCACTGCCCTTCAATTTCAGGCCTCAATACAGGATTGTCCAAAGAAACGCTCCCTGAGACCTGCATCCCGGAACATCCGCTGAAGATAATTAACAGTGTAATAATTGTCATATGTTTTCTAATCCGACACAATTTCCTTCGATAGCTTTTGTCAGCACAAATTATCATAAAAAAATTTAAACCCTAAATTATACTTATCCCATATATAAGAATCTCCGTAAAATGCCAATGAAATATTAAAAAAGGGCTATTTTTGCTTTAAGACCGGCACTTATTCGTAACAAGTGCTGTTGAGAAATCTGGCGCGGATATTATTTTAACCGGATATGAACAATTTTTTTAAAAAAAAGTATAGACATTAGAGGCAACTTTGTATATATTCATAGAAGCATTTTTGCAGGGCTGGGATTATCTCGCTTTCTCCTCTCCCTCCGCTCCCAGCCCTGTCTTTTTTATGCGCTGAAAAAACACCATTCACTTAAAATCCACAGACAGTGTAAAGCAGGCTTTGCTTTGCAGATTCCAGGGGGGATTTTTTTAATATCGCCGAGTTGTGTTCTCGGTTCTTTGTTGGTAATTGACGAAGAGGAACCACAAGATTTAGATTAGGTTTTTATCGGTCGGTAAGAAAGATATTTGCCTGCCCCGGCAAGCCCTCTAATACTCGTTGTTCAAAAATTTAATCAGCTCTTCCGGGACGTAGTCGTTAGCAAAGGCGACAATATCGCGCACCTCACTGCTCGTCAAATCACCCTTGATGTTCTGGTTATTAATATCCACATTTACAATTATACCAAACGCCATATCCTGAGCAGGAACATTGGCACCATCGCCTCTTGTGATACGCCTTAACTGAGTCGGTCTTATCTGCACATTGACGTTTTTTTCTTCCATGGGAGTTTCGAGCAAGATACGCAAATTTTTTGCCCTCTGCCTCCAAACATCATTGTTAAAGTTGCTGGCTAAAATCTGGACCGAATCCATCTGGCCGGTGTCAAAAATAAATTCATGAACCACGCCTACCCTCGGTATCGCCCGGTCTATAAATTTGGCTCTTAGCTCATCCAAGGCCTTTCGAAATATTTTATCCTTCCCAGGGATATCGATATCCTGTACGCCGTCGATGTATAAGCGCTGCGGAAAAGTAAAAAGGGGACCTCTGGCGGTCAATATGAATGTCGGCATCTCGGCCCGTTTGTTGTTGGAGAGCAAGAATGTATTTTGCATTCTCAACTGCTTTGGGCCGGCCACCAGGGTCTCAAAAACCTGTGGAAACTGCTCTATAAGGGCGTTGCAGTAGTCCTGAAGCTTGGTTTTATCCTGTTTAAGGACGATTGGCGGCCGGACGTCCACGCCGTATTTAACTACGTGCTGAGATATGTGCTCTTTGTCGAACTGGTAATTCATCGTTTTTGGCCGCCTTAAAAAGCTGTAACTTTACACAGTTTATAACAGTGGCGGTGAGAAGTCAAAGAAAACCAGCCGATTATAAACCGGACAACAGATTCATCTTCGCACAATTTAATAGCGTCTGGTGGTGGTTTTTGTGGTTCGTGTGTGGTTGACGAAGAAATATCGCAAAGCGTCTATTGGGTGGTCGTAGACGCCGTCTTTTAGGGGCAGTTCGCCGGCGGCAGCACTGCCGGATTCGGGATAATGATAGCACCGCATCGCCTCTATCAGCCGCTGACACCTGTGTGAGATTATAAACCGGCTTTTGCCGTCTCCGGCCCGAACCGCCCTCCGGATAAGCTCAATACCCTGCAGGATGCCGCTTCGCCGGTATCGGGCTTTTATTCCCATCGCCCTCAACTCCCGAACGGCACTTGTGCCTGTAACATCATTTACGCCGGCACCGGCGGGGTCACAAAAAGTCGCAGCCACCGAACTTTCACCGCCGGGCGTGCGGCTCTTAATCTCGCCAACGTGCACGTCAATAGTCGCGCGGCTTCGAACATACTCATCTATGACCCGCACAACACCAGCACTGTCGACCTGAATCCACAAACATACAAAAGGATTTACAAAACCAAAATCAAGGGCGCGGTAGAGAGGCAGGTTCTTGTCATAATCGAGAGGCTGGACGTGCCTGTATGGGTCGAACTCGCTAAAGACCACATTCTCCAGTGAAGGCCTTCTGCAAAGCATCTCAGCCTCGAAGCCTGCCCTGCTGGCCCGGCGCATCTGCGTTATACAATCGTCAATTTTCAGATAACCTTCGGCAACTTTTGCTTTTCCCCGGCAGTCTTCCATCAAGGGGCACTGCGAGCAGCTCCTATCGATGCATTTTTCAATCACTTCCAACATGCACCATTTGAAAACCGGGGTGCCAAAGCAATCTGCATCGGAAACAACTTTTTGCATCAAGCCATACGGTCTGTGCATTGTGCTGATTAGCTCCATAGCAGCCACAAGATTTTCTGTGCTTTGGGTGGTGAACTTTGCGGCTGCAAAAACATCCTCGTCGAAAAGCTCGACCTCATCACAGCGAAGTTTGTGAATGTGCTGGCCGCGAACACTTGTCGCCGATTGGGTGAGCACTTCGACGGACGAGCCGTTGACAAAACGGCATTTTGCTTTGAGGGCCGGGCCTGCCAGAAACTTTTCGAAGCCGTTCCATAAAAAAGCGGTAAGGTATTGATACATCCTGCCGGACTGCTCACCTGAGCCGCCAAGAATCCTGACCCGGCAGTTCGGCTTAAAGACACAATCCAAAAGCGTCGCGACCGCAGCCAATTCAGTCTTGCCGCCGGCACGGTTGGCCCAGACAATTGCATCGGCGTTTGCTTTTGCTTCGGCAGCGAAGTCCGCAGCGAAAGTGTGCCAGAGATAATCCATCGGCCTATGATGTTCGGGGCAGATTCTTTTGTCCGGGACATCGATACCCAGAAAGACTTTGACGTAATTTTTAAGGTCCCGCTTTGTGCCCGGTCGAGTACGGCGTAAACTCTCGTAAATGTTAGCTGCTCTTTCGATATTGCAGGTTCCTGCTGAACTGCACATAGTTGATTTTGTCATTATTAAACCCCCTGGTTTTGAATGCTGCTTGCAACAAGTGTATAAATAAACTTTTGCTATTATGCTCTTTCTTGAGGTTATTTCACCAGCATGCGCCGTTCGGTGCCGGCCTTTAAGTGTATGGCTATACCTTCATGCAATTGTTTGCCCGTAAGTGTTTGGCTGGAATTGGACGTCAGGTCGTGACCGACATATGATTTGCCTGCTTCGACGGTGAACCATTCGGGAAACTGATTGAGGCGGGGCCAGTCGAGAGGCATCTTCATAATGGTTTTATGACGCGGCACATCGAACAGGATTTTCCCCTCCCAATTCTTTTCGGCACGGATACTTATTTTGAGAACATTGCCATCCTGAACAGCACCAAAAACCACATCCTCGCGCCAAGGTCTGATAGTCAGACCCCTGGTTTTCCACAGGCAATACATTATGGTAGTTCTTGCGAAGTTGCCATCCCCATGCCAGCCCTCGACGATGCCATCCGGTTTTTGAATTTTCCACATCAGCCTTGTTGAATAATCCAGCCATTCTTCGGCTGAGCGTATTGGTTCGCGGTTGTAGAGGTTGATGGCGCCTTCGATGGAATCGGCGTAGCCATCGGCACCACCACCTTCCCATTTGTAGTCGCTATAGTATTGAGTGAGGTTGCCGAGGGCATATCGTACGGCCTGACGATAGGCCTCGGTTTTGTCGATTAGATAAACGGTGTAGACACCGTTCAGGTTGTAGCCCCAGTTATCGGTTCTACCGTTGTCATGGGCACCGGTGGCGGTATCGACCCAGTTGTAGAACAGACCATGCCCGTCGCGGCCCACTTCGAGGATTCGGTCGAGCATCTCGTGGATTGGTTTTTCATATGCGTGCTTCTTATCAGGGGCGACAAAATTGACGGCGGCGTAGATCTCACACAGGCCAGAGACAATTTCGCAGCCGTGGTCATCGAGTCGCAGCCTCGGTCCGCTGGCACCCGCCCCGCCAACGGACCATCTTGTGCCCATATCACCATCGAAGGTGTTGGCCGGCTTGTTCGGGACCTGGTGACCGCTGGCTGTTGCGGATTTGACCTTCAGCTTCTCATCTGCCGCTCCATAGAGGGCAATCTCGGCGATGTTGGTCCAGTCGTTCTCGTTGTTACCGAAGCCATTGATGCGGGCATAGCGGCCCGAAGTCTCAGGCAGGCCGTATGATTCCATGGCCGCCGACTTGCCGCTTGACTTGCCGTCGAAGATCTTCTTCCAGGTCTGCTTATCGCCGGAGGTCTCGATGTTGAAAACGTAACTTCGCCGGTCACCGTAGATCCAGGCGATTTCGGCGCGGGCGATTTGCTGCGGTTCGGTCAGTTCAAGCAGGAGCCACTGCCCCTTCGCCGGGGAAACTACACGGGTAGGGTGGTGGTCGCCAAGGAGGTAGTAGTCGCCGAGGCGAATGGCCCAGTCGAGGTATTTTTTGTCGCCAGTCATCCAGTAGATGCGGGAAAGGGGCTGGAGCATCTCGCCGTTGATTTCCTGGCTGGTTGACGGGATTTTGCCATATTTTGTTTCGACAGGGGCGTGCTTCCATATATCATCAAGAATGCCGATCATACGGTCGCACCAGGGACTTGGGCCCAGCCACTCGGTAAGCGGCAGCAGGCCGTCTTTGATATATTCGGATGAGCCGAAGATGATGCGGCCTATATCAGGCTGTGCGGACTGAAAATTCTTTTTGGGAAATGAGTACGTGTCCGGCAGGTTCCCGATGCGGGATGTAAGTTTGGTCTCAGTGCGAAGCATATCGAGCATTCGACCATTGAACATGGGGCGGTCTGTAATGGCCGCAGTGAGCACCATAAAGGGATAGTTGTCGGCGGCGCTGTCCTGGGCATTCCAAATGTCCTTGTTTCTGTTGAGGTTCCTTGGGATTAAGCCGGTCGCAGGGTCGGCATGCTTGAGCCAGCCTTTGACAAAATTTCGGCACCGTATAAATCCTTCATTGGCAAGCTTGCCATTCTCCATCGCCTGTACGAACGCATTGTCATCTGCCAGATCCGACTTACCAACACCGCGTTTAGCCAATTCTTTGAGCTCGGCCAGGTGCCGCTGATAGACGCCACGAGGATCGGTTTTGTGCTTGGCGCACAGCGAAGCGGCCATGCCCACTACTTCACCCATCATGCCGCACGTCCGCATGACACGGACCGTACCCAACGCCACGTGAGTAACGCTGATGCAGCGCCCTGCCATCATTAGATTGTCGATATTGCGTGAATAGAGGCAGCGGAAAGGAATCGGATACGGGTCGATGCGGGCATGTTTGGCGATTGTTCTGAACTCCCGGCCGGGGAAGTGTTTGGTGTTCTCCGGTGCGGGATAGTGAAGGTCGATTGTCCAGGTAGTCGTGACAAAGGCATCGGGAAATTCTTTTTTCTGCTGGATGTCCTGCTGCTGCAATATGACATCGCCGAGCAAGCGGCGGGATTCGCGCTTGCCGGCGATATAGGCGACCCAGGAAAGTTTGAGTTTTTCGTATTTGACCTTATCGCGGCTGGAACTCTTCAGAAACGCCCAGTTGCCATAGACGGCGCGAAGGGCATGGTCACGAATGGACTCAAATTCGGTTATCTGATCGCGGTTGAGACCGGTTTCCCAGTCCCAATCTCCCCGGGTTAAGCGCTGGCAGCTTTCTTCGTTGAACTGCAGCGCCCAGGGGCAATCCGGAAACGCGGAGAATTCGTCGGTTTTTTCAGTGTACCATTGCACCGAGGCGCCCATTGTCATTTTGTCGGGCTCTTTGGGCGCCAGTGACTCTGCGGTCCGGGCACGTCCCTCACGTCCCATACGATAATCGGCGCCGGCAAGGAATCCTATAGTACCATCGCCGGTGCAGTCGGCAAACAAGGGGGCAGCAAATCGCAGCTCCTTACCTGTTATTATATTTTTGGCAAAGATGTTGGTGATTCGGTTACCTTTTTTCTCAACCTTATAGGCGTGCGTATTTAGAAACAGGTGAATATTCTTCTCGGCCTGCACAACACGCAGCTTCTTTTTGTCATCGTAGTTTGAAGCAGGTTGCGCATTTCCGCGCTTTCCCGAATCGAGCTCCTTGACGACGTTGCCCAGCGCAGGATAAGGTGGAAGGTTTATCTTGCCTCCTAAATGGACGCGGACTTCCGAGCTGTTGTTGCCGCCGAGTACAGGCCGGTTTTGTATCAGCGCTACCTGGAGCCCGAGTCTGGCCGCCGAAACAGCAGTACAGGTGCCCGCAATGCCGCCGCCGACCACAACCAAATCGTATCGGCCTGCATCTTCGGGAGCATCGGGCAAGCCAAGTAATTTTCGTCGAAACCTGTTTAGACTTTCACCTTTTTTGGGCGGTGTGAAGTTCGTATCGGTTGAGAAAACGACAGCATCGCATCTTCCTTCGAAGCCGGTCAAATCGTGCAGCGCGATTTTAGCTTGCTTTTTCGTTATCTCTACCGTTCCGCCATCCTGCCAGTGCCAGTCGGCCCTTGTAGTACCGAAGACGGTTTTGAGTGGTTTGCCGTCGATGAGCAACTGGAACCTGCCCGGTGCGCCGGGAGCTTTCCACGGAGCAACCCAATCGCGAGTGCGCACCCAGATGCGATATTTTCCGGTTGAAGGAAACCGAACTTTTGTGACAGCGTCATTTACCGGCTCCCCCAAACCGTGGGCCAACAGATAAGGCGAGCCCATCTGGTCCATGAACTGCTGGTCAATGACCCAGCCGCCAGGGTCCTCAAAACTCTCTGCCTCGAGCAGGACTGTATCCGCCGAAGCAGTTGAAACAACCGAGTACAACAGAACCATAAATAACAAGCTACTCAATATGTCTTTTCTCTTCTTCATTTTTACCACTACCTCTTGAATTTTAGATTAACTACTCAGTTTTACGGGGTATTTCTCCCAGGGCACGGCACCGGCTTCGATGATGTGGTTGCGCAGGGCGGTGAAAAGTTTGTTATACATTGGATGCTTTCTGTCCAGCGGATTTTGTTCCTTCGGGTCATCCTTGAGGTTGTAAAGCTGCAGCGGCTCGAACGGGCTGTTCTGCACGAGTTTAAAGTCGCCGTAGCGCACGGCATAATAGGCCCGGCCACCATAACGACCGCCTTCGCGACGCACCCAGAAGAGAAAACGGTCTTCGGCAGGCTGGCTTTTACCGAGCAATGCCGGCAGGATGCTGTGGCCGTCAATCTCATAATCCACCGCCGTACCCGCCGCCTCACAAATCGTCGGGAACAAGTCCATAGTTAAGGCGACACGGTCGCCGTATGAGCCGGCTTTTATCTTTGACGGCCACACCGCGCACATCGGCACACGAATACCTCCCTCATACATATCCTGCTTTCCGGCTCGCAGCGGGCCATTGTTGGCTCCGACGTTCAACTGCCCGCCGTTATCAGATGTAAAGATGATAAGTGTATTCTCCTTCGCACCAGACTGCTTCAGCGCCTCCAGCACCTTCCCGATACCATCATCCATGTGCTCAATCAGGGCGACGAGCTTGGCTCGTTTGTCACTGATATTCTTTTCCCGTTCTTTCACCTTTTCGAACCATTCCTTCGGCGGCTGGATCGGGGTGTGTGGCGCATTATAAGCCAGATACAGAAAGAAAGGCTGCTTCGACCTGGAACGCTCTTTGATGTAGTCTACCGCCCACTGCGAAAATAGATCGGTGGCGTGGCCTTTGGGGTCGATTTCTTTGTTGTTTAGCCGCATGTAGTTTATGCCGTGACGTCTATGGTTGTAGTAGTCGTCCATCATGTCACCGAGATAGCCGTGGAAAAGGTCGAAGCCTCGGACATTGGGGATGTTCGGTGGCTCCAGGCCGAGGTGCCATTTGCCCACAATAGCAGTATGATAGCCGGCCCGCTTGAGCAGCTTCGGCAGTAGAACCGCTTGCGGAGCAAGATAGCCCCAGTTGTTTCTTAGATGCGTGCGGATGACTCCCGGCACGCCGACCAGGTCAGGGTATCTGCCGGTCAACAGCGACGCCCGGGTCGGCGAGCAGACCGGGCAGTTAGCGTAGAAGTTATCAAACCGCATGCCCTTCGCAACGAGGTTGTCGATGTGCGGCGTTTTCAGGTCTTTTGCCCCATAGCTCGACAG
>JAUWLI010000054.1 GCA_030613765.1 Phycisphaerae bacterium | reverse complement strand
TTACGCCATTTACCGTCAAGGTATATTCCACATTTGCAGAATGGGCTGAGGTAGTTAGAACAACTGTTCGCAGATCCTGCTGCAAGGTCGCTGAGTAAATAGTGATGTTGGGTTCAATTGTATTGGGTTTAATTGTATAGTGTTGGACATTTGTAGCACTGTTTACATCGAGCGGTTCGCTAAAGAGAATATGAACTGGCGAGTGTACAGTTACGCTTATAATTGTAGGTGCTGTGATATCAGGAGAACCCGAAACATATTCATAAGCACCAATGTCCCATGGGTCTGTTCTTAGTGTTCCTTCTATGTCCTGCCTGAGGTCTATGCCGTAGAGGGTTTCGAATGTATCAAACACCTGCTGCACAACTCCGGACGATGTCCCCGCATCTATGGCAGGACTTGTTGATTGCAAATGGAAATCATTTGCTGATGGATCTGTGAATTGAGGATCCGCGACTATACAGCCCTGTCCGGTTGAAGTTTGAGCACGTAAAACATCCATATTCCCTGTTGTTAGATTTCCCCATTTTACTACCACAGGTCCACTAGATTGGTAAAACAGATTGTTTTCAAGAGTAGAGTTTGGAGCAACAAGAAAATTGATATCTAAGTGATGAAAACTATCATTCACCTCAGCAATAATGTTGTTCATAATAATAAATTCTTGAGGCTTAAAAAGGCTCATTCCAGCACGGAAATTATAAATAGTATTGCCTATAGCATACTTATAACCATCACCAGACCAAAAAATTCCAGGATACCCTTCATTAGGGGATGGATCTTCAGGATATATCTTTTGATTATATATCAAATTTCCTATCACATACGCATGAACAGGTTCCATGCCAGTGTAGGTTGAGCCATAAAAACCATATGTTGTGTTGTATATTTCATTGAACAGATACCATGCATTGTGCGGATGATATTGATACCCCATTCCTTTGCTTGTGTCTGCACCCCCGGGTCTATTAAAAATATCATGAATCTTATTTTGTGAGAAAATAATATCGAGTCCATATTTGATCCACACTCCTGCTTGCCTTACATTGTAGACATGATTTCTGCCTATGTAAATTCTTTCGGCAGTCAGACCAGGAGTAACATCAGCAGCACTTTTAGCATTGACTATTACCCCAACCCCGGATGAGTTATATATTTCATTATCAACTATCCAAATGTCAGAAGACAACTTATCTACAGCTATTCCTCCGTAATCTTGGTCATCTAAAGTGCTTAGATCACCAAAATCATGGACAGAATTATTATAAATAACAATATTCTCTACTCTCCATCCATCAGTCAAGACCCACGATCCAGCGATATATATACCTCCAGGCCCCATATCTGTCCTGTAAAAATCATTATTACGGATAGAAATATGGTGACTAGTTCTATTTCCTAGATATTCCCCCATAACATAGGCTCCCCTACCAGCAAAATTCTCATATATCAGATATGTCCCGCCCAATTGCATTATTTTCAGGAAATAAGGAGTATTTGATCCAGGAATTCCACGCACAAAAATTGGTTGTTGAATAGTTCCCCATCCTGTAATAACACCATTTGAGCCCAAGATATCAATCCCGCCATGCACCTCCACCACACTTCCAGGAGGCAAATGATTCGCGTACATTGGGATTGTCTTCCTCGGCATGCTCGCAGTTCCATAAGGATTTCCGGAATCTGTAGCATTAGGATCGGTATTGTCGACATAATGGGTGTAATAGCCCCCTTCGGCATTTTGAAAATATGTCAAAGCAGGATTCCTGTTTGCAGGGTTATCATACATGCGGTAAGTTTCTTCAATGCCAAACTCAGGCCTAGGTATGCCTATTGGCGGCTGCCATGCTGATAAGGCCACATTACCACCCGCAGACAATATCAGCCACACCAGGCTTAAGGTAAGAATAAGAGGTATTTGTGGTTTACGTTTTCTTGTTTTCATTTTTTTCCACCTTAATTTGCAAACTGCCAACGGCCGGTAATTAAAGATATACAGTTTGCTTATCAAGATTTAAGAACAACATATGTTTCTTCTTCTATAGACCAACTGAGGATGCCATGGTCCATAACCATCCTATGCGGCATGTTTCTATTTTTTTATTCACCGTATACATTTTCATCCAAAAAAAAATACCTTATCACACCACATATCTTCTCATTATAAAGTCTAAGAAATAAATTCTGGCTGAGGAAAGCATTATCTTTTGTATATATGATACCTGTATGCTGTGCACCCTAAATTTGGGCGTATGACTCTCTATTAGTTTTGTTATCGAGCTAATACAGCGCCAGCGATGAGTATAAATCGTGAGAATAAATTCTGCCGAAGGCAAACATCACCAATGATTTTTACATCCATGTTGAGTTTTGCGCATATATCATCCTATTAGCTTAATTATAGGACGATAAGCCACGAGTTTCAAGTAGAAAATAATCAAAGATATGTGATTATTAACATCGTATACAAGTTTTTCAAAATATGGTTTTTGCCTCGAAAATAGGGTTTCTTTTTGGCCTAAAAACCAAAATTGATGATAATAAGTTCTACAAAGATATTATCTTAAGGGCCAAAAATCAAGGTTACTCTTAAAACCTGTTAACCTCGTTAATTATTATAAATTGAGTAATAATAGCACATTATAACGAATATAACGGTTTTTCTGACTGGACCTACGCATGAGATCCAGTTGAAGGTCTACACATTCTGTATCGATCCGCAGTTTGTAGCAGACACTGGCTGTAACGATTGTATCGAGTATAGAGGTGGTCTAAAAATAATTTGCCACAGTAGAACTTTTATATTTGTAATGGGATTCATCAAATTTGTGTATTTTCAATGCCTTGTAATTATCGTTAAATGTGCTCAAAAGCTCGTTCTTGACTCACAGATGCATCTTTTATAGGTTAGAAAATATTAGAGAACATCCGATATTATCTTGCTTTTATGGTTATAATTTCGTATATTGTTAATTGAACTATATACCATACCTTTCAGGGATGAAAACAAATAGTAGATTTTAGAGTAAATACAAGCATTTTGCTTTTAACGTTAACTTTCGTGCTAGTAATGGGATGTGGGATTGCTACCGGAATCACATTTTATGTCTTCGCTGCCAATGAATGCGGCGGCGCTGATTTGGACAAAAGCTGCGATGTAAGTTTCACTGACTTTGCCCTCCTCGCCCAGTATTGGCTCGAATCCAATTGTTCCAACTCGAACAATTGCGGCGGAGCTGATTTAGTTTACAACAATGCGGTTGACACAACAGACCTGAGCCTCCTCGCTCAAAATTGGCTTTGCGAACTCAGCAGGATTATGAATGTTGATTTGACTATAAACAACCTGTGGATGTATCAGAATCTGCCCGGTGCAGCCAGCTCCAATTTGATTGCGAATGTTACAATCACTGACGATCCACTAAGCAACAGCAGCTACAGCTACCTATGGGAATTTGTACTTCCATCCGATGTTATCTTAGAGCCGGATACCGTAGGTGGTGGCGAACCTAATGATACATTTTGGTGTTTTGAGGCTCGCAGCTGTGGTCAACCGGAGGGTATCTCCGATTCAGGGCAGGTATTTAAGGTGATAGTAACCGTGACGGGTAATGATTATGGTAATACGGGCACAGCAGAACAAGAGTTCGGCATAGCTCATCTTGGAGATGTCAACAACGATGGCATAGTCGATGTGGCAGATCGCTCGATAATAAATGCCTTTTGGCAAACAGGCTCTGCCGGAACATTTACATTGCGTGATTGTGACTTGAATTGTGATAGTATTGTCGATGTGGCAGATCGGTCTATCGCAAACGCAGTATGGCAGGGCACACTGTGCCAAAATGAAGTGACCTATCCCTGCCCACTTCGTTGACTTTGGAATTTCATTGAAAACTTAAAAGTAAGCGCTACTGCCTTTCGGGTGCAGTTAGTTTGCTCGCACAGAGGGGAAAAATGTGTTGATGACATTTGCTCATAGGTCCGAAAAAAAGAACTCTAGTATTCATAATAAGGAGGTTTTGTTAAATAACGGTTAAAAAGAGGCCTTTTGTTAGGATTTTCCGTTGATATTCACATCGATTTTTAGTACAATAATTGTTACATCCCGTTTCGTTCAGCAACAAGGTGGGGCATAACTTAATTATTAAACGTTCTTCAGGGGAGAACTATTATGAGGGTAATAAAGCTCGCAGTATTCTTATTCTTGTTAAGCTGTGGAGTCTTCTGTGGGAAGACGAGAGGTGTCGAAATAAAACCATATATTGTCTTGATGCCCGGCTCTCAAGATGAGCTATTTAGTTTTGACCTTGTGATAAGTGAAGACCTCGCCCTTTCTGCTCAGGGATTTCAGGCTACTATCAGCAACATTAATGGCCCTGGCGTATTAACTTTTGACGTGGCAGCCAGCGAATCAGTAGACACTGAGACTAGTTATTGGGTGTATGGAAATTCTGCAGGGGCTAATGCTATAGATAACAGTGATGGTTCTTACACCTTCGGTGACGGCCCAGGCAATGGAGTTGCAGAAGCACTGCTAATTGATGACATTATGGCTAGATATGCCTTCATATGGGATGGAACTGAGGGAGATTACACATTCACTCTTGACCTTAACATAGACGAGAGTTACATCCAGTTGGATGATTTTGTGTCCAAAGAAGCCTTGCAACTACCGGGGGGTGACGAGTGGTATGACTACCCCATTATTTCAGCAGACAGCAGCAGTTTTACAGTTCACATACCGGAGCCGGCTACGCTGATACTAATGGCTATGGGCGGCTTGGTTTTGCTGAAACAACGCAGACCATAGGGTGAGAGATTTTGTTTGGCTCATCAAGAGCTTATTTCACTGTTTTCAGTTTGTTCCGGTTGCTTATGTTGCATCAGGTATTCATATGCTTTCTGAAGGGCTAATATGGCCTTGGGAAGGTCATTTAGGCTAAGGCTGTTGGTTCCCATCCATTGGCCGGCCTTGTCTTTGTACCTGACTTCAATAACCACTTTAGGCAGTGGGATAGACCGGCCATTCTTTTCAATAATGTTTCTAAATACAGATGCTCTTACAGCTCCGACCTTAAAAACAGTTTCTGGTTTTGACATTTTCCGCTTATTCCTTATCGATTGGATATTACCAATCTCCTCTCCCTACGCACCACAGGGGCTTTTTTATTGGCTCCTGGGGAGTTTTGAGGGGTGTATAGGGGTTTTGCCTATAGGAAAAACAGGCTCAGCCCTGATTTACTAAACCAACGATTCTGTTAAGATTAATTTTATTATTTTTTAATCTTTATTTATCCTTGAAAAACAATAAAGATTTTCTAAGGATGAAAGAATGAAAAGAAAAAGAGTGTATTCTTGATACATTCAAACTTGCATTTAAGCCCCTGTGGTTTATCTCGCTTTCAGTATGATCGTACTAAGTGATAGGGATTTATAAATCTTTTGGCTGATGTTGATGAATTCAAGGCCGATAGAAGGTGCTAAATAAGCGACCTTTATAGAAGCGATTTTTAGCAAGACCTTCTCGATGGCTGCTGATTGAACAATCAGCATCAGCAGCTTTGTTTTCCTGACAGTGCTTTTAGTGACATGAGCTTTCGTCAGGATTTGAAAGGAACTTTTGATGTCTGTATTTTTTACCTTCAATGCTTATAAAGATTTTAAAGTTTATAAACTTTCCGATTCATCATGAATGGTGGTTTTATTTGATGAAAAATGTTGCCCTGACCTTGAGACTAGGCTGCACTCCAATCGGTAACGATTGCCGAGGTATACAGCCAGGCTCGTGCGGAAAATTGCATAGACAAAGATTCGTCCGATATAATCTGGCGATAGGCTATAGAAACGACTTGTTATCCACCAGAGGCGTAAGTCTGTTGGATGTGTTTTGTGTTGCTCCTTGCGTGCAGCAAAACAGGTATTTTTACAAGAGAAATACCCCAAAAAAATTAGAATAAACTTGACTAGAACATAACAAATGATTATAATAATGGTTTGTGTGTACTTGCTTTGCACTGAGAATACATCCACCTAACATACGATTATGCAGCTCACCGCATATCACAGAGGAAAGGGATTCCAAAATGGCATATACAAGAGTAGTAGTCATAGTAATTTTGACACTTGTAACGATTAGTTTAACAGGTTGTTTCTCGTCTCATCCTAAAGATATAGAAGCATTTCTAAGGCCTAAGCAAGTCAATGTCACTGCTGACACTTATGTCTTGCAGCCGCCAGACGAAATTGAGGTACATTGTTCGAAAGTGCCGGAAATTAATCTGAGACGGCAGCGAATTCGCCCGGATGGTAAGATAAGCTTTGAGAGCCTGGGTGAAATAGAAGCAGCAGGCAAGACAGCGGCAGAGGTTTCCAGTTTGCTGCGGACGAAGGTTTTAGAGCTTTACAGATTACAAGGCAAGCAGCCAGTCGATGTCCGGATTGTCGCGTACCGAAGCAAAGTTTTCTACGTACTCGGTGAGGTCTATTTGCCCGGCCCCAAGGTCTACAGCGGTCGTGATACAATGCTGCATGCGGTTGCTGAGGCAAAACTCAATCCGATGGCTTGGAAGCAACGCATCCAGGTAATAAGGCCCTCAAGTTATGAGAGCATCAAGCCTAAAATCTTTGAAGTAAACTATGACCGTATGGTTGCACACGGTGATACAAGCAAAAACGTTTTGCTGCAAGAAGGTGATATAATATACGTACCCCCAACACCGCTGGCTGCTATAGCACAGATAATAGAGGAATTCGCACGGCCGATTGGCCGAGCTTTCTCAACTGTCACTGTCGTACAGCGGGCGCAAATGGGAGGTATTGGCAGTGGTGGATACGGTGGCTATTAACGAGTTTTTTTACGTTGCCATATCCTAAGTAAGACCGGACAAAGGAGCCAGAATTATCCGGGGGAGCAGACATGACCAACCATAGTAGATTGAAGTCAATTCATCTTGCCGGCACGGCCTGGTTCATCCTGTGCGTTGGCTATATTCTGGTTTTCGCACTGCGTCAGGCAGGTGTTCATTGGTGGATTATCTTTTCTGTCTCTTGGCATTCTGTATTAACAGTTTTCCTGCTGATTAGTCTATTGATTTGCAATGTTCAGGGGTGTTACACGGAGTCAGGCAGCAATAGAAATAGAACACCCGTTAACGAGCGCGGATTACTATACGGTGCTCTATATCACAACCCCATTTTTAGGCGGCTTGGCCGGCTGCGTTGGAATGATAGGCGTAAATGCAATCAAGCAATTCCTGTTGGGGATCGCCTTGGGAACTTTGGGAGCAACCTTTCTGGCTTGGGTGATTGTGGACCCGGTGGCGGGCTTGCTGGAGGTGCTATTGCCATTAATACTTGGCGTATCAAAACACTTACGTCTCTCTGCCCGTATGCGGGAAACGCTAAATCGCACACGTTTTTTCCGATTGCGAGGGTATTCACTCTTCTAAATAGGTCGATCTACGCTTGAAAAATCCTAAAAAAGTTGAAAAAAATATAGCATTTAAAGAATAACTGGTATACAATTCCTATTATTCTTAAGATGGAGGAGCGGTGATGGTGTGGGATAGAGGAGCTATTTCCCACCGAATAGCACGGAGGCACCAATTATTGTGTGAAAAAAGGCGCTTTGTGTGTCCTGTAGTTTGTTATGCACCGCGAAATGTGCTTGGAACCATTGCAGATGTGCGCATGGCGGAAGCATTGTGCGAAAACAGCACGTTGTTCGCAAAGAACTTAGCAAGAGCTAAGACCGCCTGTGGTTATAAAGCGTGTCCAAAGGCACGCGTAAGTTGTTGCTTTGCAAGGAATTATGTAAGATTCTCTGCTGCAACCCACAGGGACGGAGTATGCGCCACCGCTGTTGTCTGCAGGATTGTGAGGATGCATGGGATGTCTGAACACTCCTATGCATAATCTAAGACCCTCGAAGGTTGCACTGCAGAAGAATGTAACTGAGCGCAAATAGCTGATCTATGAGAAGACCGACTTTCGAGTACATAATGTATTCGTTGAGAGTAACGATTGCGACTGAAGGCTTAGCGTGGCACAGGTTCCCACGATGCAGCAGACTATTGGCTTCGCTCATGGCCGACGGTTCAAAATCCAAGCCGTCAAAAGAAAAACGGATTGATTAGCAAGTGAAAACCTATTTGACAGTCTACTTTGGAACGGTGTTGCTGGCGATGTTTCTCGTGCCGGTTGTTTCACGACTGGCTAAGTGGTATCGTTTGGTCGATGCTCCCGGCCTGCGTAAGGTGCACAAAACCCCCATTCCGCGTATAGGCGGGATTGTATTTGTGGTATCGACACTTGCTCTGGTGTTGCCCGTCTTTTTCTTAAATAACACCATCGGTCAGTCTTTCCGTGAGTCGCGGACAGAATTCATCGTACTACTGGCAGGGGCCGGTTTCATATTTGCGGTGGGCCTGTTTGATGATCTGCGTTCTGTAAGGGGCTACATCAAACTTTTATGCCTTATCGCGGCCTCGCTGGCAATCTGCGCATCGGGGGCAACGATACATTCCATTCACGTGGGGACGTGGTTCCAACCGGAGCTTGGTTGGGCGGCTTGGCCGCTTACAGTATTTTGGATAGTGATGGTTACGGTGTGTTTGAACACAATTGACGGGCTGGATGGTCTTGCCGCCGGGGTAGCAGTCATTGTGTGCGGTTCAATTGTACTTCTGGCTCTTTGGAGCGGTCAGAGTGCCATGGTGGTGTTAATGCTGGCGCTGTTGGGCAGTGTGACGGGCTTTCTGTTCTTTAACTTCCATCCCGCCAAGATTTTCATGGGCGACGGCGGCTCCATGTTTCTCGGCTTTTTGATCGGAGCCGGCAGCATCGTATGCCAGGCGAAGACTCATACATTGGTAGGGCTGGCGCTTCCATTTCTAGTACTGGGTGTGCCGATTCTCGATACGGGGTTTGTCGTCATTGGTCGCCGCTTTCTTGAGCGGCGTTCGATATTCGCTTCCGATCGGAACCACGTGCATCATTATTTGTTGGATCTTGGCTTGCATCACCGCACCGTGGTTATAATTATTTATGCGGTGACAGCCATGAGCGCCAGTATTGGGCTGTTTATGTTAACCGCAGACAGCGGGTGGTCGGTAGGGCTGCTGGCGGGTGGGCTACTATTGTTGTTTTCAATGTTCGCATGTCTGCACGGCAGGCGTTATCGCGGAATACTGAGGACCCTAAAACGTAACTGGGTCATCGCACGTGAAGCAAGGGCAGAGATGAGTTGTTTTGGAAAGGCTCAAGTGAGGATGTGTGAATCCAGGTCTTTCCATGCATGGTGGAAGACAGTGTGCGTCATGGGCAAACAAATGCATTTTCACAGTATTGAGTTGTGGAATCGCCACAACGGCCATTACGTAAGTACCTGTGCATGGAATGCGCCGGTGGTAAAGTCCACGACTGGCGAAACAGTAAAGCTTAGCTTGCCTCTTCATGGGAAAGGGGCAGCAAAATGGGAGATAAGGGCACGTATTTGGGTAGATGGCTATCTGGAACTAAGCGGCCGGCAGGCTATGCTGCTGGCCCGGCTGATGGACGAGTTCCCTCCGCCGGAGCAGCAGGAAGAAGCTGAAACATTGGAACAATGTGCCAACACGACACGTCGTTCCACGATTAAAGAAAAAGCAGGATCCTTGACAAATACACAGACTTTGAACATGCCGGCACATATTCCCACACCGCTTAATGTAATGGGAATCCCAGTAGTACCCTTTGAATCGTATGATCAAGCCCTGGAATGCATTGAAGAGATAATTGAGTCGGGCCGGAAGTCGTGGTGGATTGCGATCAATCCCATCAAGATGTATCAGGCCTGGCACAAACCTGAATTGCTGAACCTTCTGCGACAAACAGATGTCGGTATTTGCGACGGCGTGGGTATCTCGATCGCTTCCAAGATACTTCATGGACGGAGTATCAAGCGGTGTACCGGATGTGATCTGTTTTTCAAACTTCTCTTTCTGGCGTCTCGGAAAGAGTGGGGTGTTTACCTGCTGGGGGCTTCCGCTCAATCCAACGCTGCCGCACGGTCGGAACTACAGAAGATGTATCCCGACTTGAGGATTGTCGGTTGGCAGGATGGATATTTCGAGGATTCAAGCACGGTTATCGAGCAAATAAATTCCAGCGGGGCGGACTTGCTGTTCGTGGCCTTGGGATCCCCAAAGCAGGAACAGTGGATCTGCCGCCACCGGAAAGCTATCGACGCAAATTTTTGCATGGGCGTAGGGGGCAGTTTCGACATCGCGTCGGGTAGTCTTAGAAGAGCTCCGAAGGTTTTCCGCATGACCGGCACCGAGTTTCTGTTCCGTCTTATAATGGAACCGCGTAAAAGATGGCCAAACCAAAAATTGCTTTTCCCCTTTTTCCTCCGAGTCATCAAAAAAAGGCTATTTGGTTTCGGCATTCCGGCTGGGGATCGCAAAGACTGAGTGAAACAATAGGTGTGTCTGAGCCGCTTCGTGTTAAAGACACAAAAGAAATAGTCAAGCAGCATAAATTGTGTAGTGATATTTCACAGTATGTGAGATATGAATGTCATAAAAAATACAGAGCAAGCTGATGCGAAGTTGAGAGTGAGGTAAGAATGGATAATTTGGAAGATAAAACCAAACGCAATACGGACTCAGCAGGAGAAAGTCGCCATCTCCGTCCAGATCCGATAGAGCAAGCAAGCGACGATTCCAGCAGGCCCCACGAAGGGATGCAGCCAACAGGAATCATACATAGTGCCCAAAAGCCGATGTCGGTAGCCGAGGTGTCATTGCGTGATCAGCCTTTTGGGCTGGATCAACACATGCAGGGTGCGCCTTCATTGGTAGAACTTTTGGTGTCAATCCTGCGTTTCAAATGGACAATTCTGGCAATTTTCGTCCTTGTAGCTGCTCCTGCGATTGCCGTTATCTGGACGCAGGTAGTTCCTAAGTACCGAGCCAGAGCCGAATTGCGAGTTCGGCCTATTATCCCGTTTCTGGTCTTCCAGACAGAGAATAGCGGGATGATTCCCTTATATGACTCATTCGTGAACACCCAGGTCTCCATTATGAGGAGTTTGACAGTCCTTCAACGTGTGTTGGACCAGCAGGAAGTCCAGGAGGCACAGTGGTACAAGAAGCCTCGGAAATCGCTTGTGCAGCGGCTTCTCGGAAACCCCACAGTTCCCCCCATGGAAAGGCTCCGGGATGATCTTTCAGTCCAGCCTCGACGCCGAACCGAGATAATTGACATTACCTTTATGGACTCCAGCACCAAAGATGCCAAGCTTATTGTGGATACTGCTTTGGACCAGTATATAAAATACATTGGGGACAAGTCTGATGCGACTAAGGACAAGCTCTACCGCCAACTGGTAGAGCAGCACACATCTCTGAAGAACGAAATCGAGGGGCGGGAGACGGTCATTGCCGGGCTTAGCAAATCACTCGGCACGGGAACTCCGCAGGAACTTGTCTCCAGCAAGAGGGTTCGTCTGGATGAGACACAAGCCCGTCTCAGCGAACTGCGACAGAGTATTGCTATATCGGAATGGGAGCGGAAGGAATTGGAAGACTTGATGAAGCAGGCCATTGCCGATGACAGCAATAATGTGCCGGGTACTTCCACTGAAATGATGGAGAATCAACCGAAATATTATGAGGATGAGGAATGGCGGAAACTGGATATTGACGTGAGGACTATTCGACACCAGATTGCCAACAGCTTGCTGACTCCTGAGAATCCGGATATGGTTCGGATGACAAAGAACATGAAGTTCGCGGAGGAATTACTTCGACTGCGAGAAGCACAAATGGACGAGCAGTGGCGCGACCGGTCAAGTAATACGGCTGAAGTGCCAGGAAAAATCACCAGTACCAATGACCCCGATTACGAAAAAGAGTTGAGAACCTTGGAGCATCAGCTGGCTCGGGCGCAACAAGAGGAGAAACTTTTACGTGCAGAAACCGAGAAACAGCAGGCAGGATTTCAAGTGT
>JAUWLI010000250.1 GCA_030613765.1 Phycisphaerae bacterium | reverse complement strand
GGTTCTATTGAGCGCAGCCGGCACCCCGATTTGAAGGCGGTTTTTCTAATAGGTGCAACGCAGAGGCGTTTTCCCGTACCTGTCAGTTCAGCCGTCATATTAACCGATGAGGACCGCAGCGCAGCCGAGTCGGCGGATTTTGTGCTGTCATCAACAACAAGTCAGGAGCTCGCCGAGCGTCAGTATTTGGCCTACATTGCATTTACACGTCCATCTGAATTTATGTGTGTTACATATCCTGTGACTGATGATAAAGGCAGTGGTGTGCCGCGTTCGCAATTTATAGACAATCTTGAGTCGCTGTTTGAAAATCTGAAAGAAGAATCAATCGCGGGCGAACAGATTGCGATTGAGAATGTCCACAACAAAACCGAACTTGCCGATTTGCTTTGCAGCGGGCTTGGAAAAGATGCTTGCGGTGAATCGCCTGGTGCCTCTCTTAGTAGACTTGATAGTTTATTAGGTGATGTTTGCTCAGATGAGCAACTTGGAGAGCTTGGTTCAGCGGTCTATCGAGCTATAAATTATGACAATCGTGCGGAGCTGAATAAAGATGTAGTTGCGGAGCTTTTTGGTGAGCGGGTAAGGAGTTCTGCGACAAGACTTAGCAGTTTTTCTGCGTGTCCATACCAGTATTTTGCCCGATATGTGCTGGAGTTAAAAGAACGGGAGGAGTTTAAACTTGAGCCCTTGGACTTAGGCAATTTTTACCATCGAGTTTTGGATGCTTTGTTGAAGAAACTTTGCGAAGAAAATAAGGATTTTTCGACGGTTGAGGACAAAGAGTTATTAGGATTACTAAGCGAACAGATATTGAATTTTATCCGGACGGATGCCTTTATATCCCACTTTTCCAATCACAGCGTCCACAACATGTATATCATTAATTCTGCGGCCGAGGTTCTCGAAGATTGTGTTCTTGCTGTAGCTAAAATGGTACGAGCGGGCAGCTTCCGGCCGATACTTTCCGAAGTCTCGTTCGGCGAAGTCCGGGATACACAGGATACACTTGGCAAATATGAAATTGCCCTGCCGGATAAGCGATTGTTGTCTTTGAACGGCAAAATTGACCGTCTTGATATTGCAGAACTCGACGGCAAAAAAATTGCCGCCGTTTTCGATTATAAGCGTCGAGGCATGTCCTTTAGCTGGTCGAGGTTTTACTACGGCCTGGATATGCAGCTTCCGATTTATATATTGGCTGTTCGCAATGCAACGGGCTCAAAGACAAAAGACGCAGTAGGTGCGTTTTATATGCCGGTTGAAACAGTAATTGGACAAGCTGCCCTTGATGAATTGTCAGGGAAGGGAGAAAAATATGAGTATAAGGCGAAGGGAATATTAAACGGGGAGTTTTCGCAACACTTTGATAGAGAAGCCTCAAAGGATAGTAGGTATTACAATTATTATATTACAAAAGACGGCAAACCATACGGAAGTTACGGAAATAGGGGGGCATTGAGGCCAAACGACTTTGAAAAGGTTCTTGAATTTACCGAGAAAAAAATAGTTGAACTGGCGGCAGAGATCCTCTCAGGCAAAATCCAGGTAAGGCCATACAGACTTGGTACGATGTCGCCATGTGGTTACTGCAAGTATAAGCCGGTTTGTCGATTCGATTGGCAGATTAATGATTACAACTCATTAGAACCACTAAGGAAACTACAGGTGCTCGAAAAGATAGGGATGGTTGATGGCTGAGAAGAAGATTAAATGGACTAAGCAGCAGAAGCGGGCGATCACGGCACGCGGCAGCGACGTTCTGGTAACGGCCTCAGCAGGGACCGGAAAGACAGCCGTATTGTCGGGTCGGTGCGTAGACCTTGTAGGCGACAAAACCGACGTTTGGAGCATGCTCGTATTGACTTTTACGGAGATGGCTGCCGAACAAATGCGTTCGCGCATTGCTGACCAACTGCGAGACGCATTCTTGAAAAACCAGGATCCTCACCTTCGACACCAGCTTATATTACTGCAAGGCGCTGATATCAGTACGATACATTCGTTTTGCAAACGACTTATCACCGAGTATTTTTACAAGCTTGGTCTTGACCCGACATTCCGTGTAATTGACGCAGATGAGGCCGGATTACTTAAAGCCGAGGTGTTGGAGAGGACTATCGACTGGGCTTGGGAGCAGAGCAATTTAGTCCCGGCCCTTCAGCAGCTTCTGTCACGGCGAGACCTTCGGACAAATGATGGTTTTCTTTCAAAGGTAATCGAGCTGAGCGATTTTCTCGACACTGTAGTTTCACGACAAAACTGGTACGAGCGAGCAACACGACTGGCGGAGGTGGCCAATCCCTTCTCGACTGATTTAGGCCAGAAACAAAAACAGATTATTGCTGAAAAATTAGATCATATTCTTAATCAACTTCAACACGCCCGGAAGTTATATCAGAATGAAATTCCTGATGGCGATTGGACTGCAGACTGTGATGATACTTTTATAAGGCCCGTTGCGCAATGTATTGAACTTTTAAAAGCCGATGATTGGGACCGCTGCGCAGCGCAAATAAGAAACTTCAGCAAGCCAAGAGTAAACAAACCCAAAGAAACGTCAAAAACGGTCGCTGACCTCATACAAAAAACAATAAAAAATGCAGTTGATTCCTTTGAGAAACTTTCGGAGCTTGCAGTTGTAAATCCCGATTACCTCGACAAGGTCAGTGGTTCGGCTTCTCTGCAGACAAAGGTGCTCGTCGAACTCGTGAAGAAATTCGACAGGTTATACGGCGACGCCAAACGGGCGATTAACTGTTTGGATTTTGCCGACCTCGAACATTATGCCCTCAAGCTTTTAACCGCGGAAGATTCTTTAGATGAATTATCACCTTCAGAAACGGCTCTGGCACTTCGGCGCAGGTATAAATACATATTTGTCGATGAATATCAGGATATTAATCCCGTCCAGCAGGCGATACTCGATATGCTCAGTGGCGAAGGAAATGTCTTTGTTGTCGGCGATGTTAAACAAAGCATTTACGCCTGGCGGGGAGCGAAGCCGGATATTTTCATCAAGCGCCTCAAGCCGGCATCGGTTGAGACGGCCAAAGCGCCAAATGGATTGCGGGTCGACTTGAATGCTAATTTCCGTTCGGCTAAAGGCATTCTTGATTTTGTCAATAAGATATTCACAAGGATAATGACAGCTTCGTTTGCGAATATTGATTACGATGAGTCGGCAAAATTGAGACCTGCACTTGAAGGCGAATCCAAAGCGCAGGCACCGGGCGATAGTAAACCGGTTGTCGAGTTTCATATACTCGATGAAACAGGCAGAAACGAGGATGCAGAAAACGAGCAGAGTAACCAGATAGCTGATGGGGAAAGTCTGAACATTATCAGTTCACGCCAGCGACAGGCGGCAATGATAGCCCGGCGTATCAGGAAAATAGTCGGGGCCGATACCGGAAAGACGGAGTTTCAAATATATGATAAGCTGCAGGATTGCATGAGGGATGTTGAATATCGTGACATTGTGATACTGATGCGTTCGCTGGCCAAAAAGGCCAACGATTATGTCCAGGTGCTTCGGCTGGCCGGTATCCCCGTTAGCTGTGAAGCCACGGCGGGATATTTCGAAGCGACTGAAATCAGCGATGTTGTGGCGCTATTGAAAGTTCTGGACAATCCCCAGCGCGATATCGAACTCGCGGCGGTATTGCGAAGTCCGTTTTTTAAGATTAGCGATACTGAATTGGCGAAGATAAGAATCCACACCAAGACAGATGAGCATAAAAAAAACTTCTACGGTAGTGTAGTCGAGTATTGTAACAATGAGCGGGATCGAAAACTGGCCGCCAAGCTCAGGAAAATACTAACTGTGATTGAGCGGTGGAGGACGGTTGCCAGACGTGGGAACCTTGCTGATTTGATATGGCAAATCTATCGGCAAACCGGCTTTCTGTCATTTGTTTCTGCACTGCCAAACGGCCAGGCGCGCAGGGCCAATCTTCTTAAGCTGCACGACAGGGCGATCCAGTTTGAGGGTTTTGCCGGCAGTGCAGGCAATTTGTCACTTACTCGTTTTGTTGAGTTTATTGAAAAGCTTCAGGAAGTGGGCCAGGATTGGGCGCCCGCAGGGCCGGATGCTGCAGCAGGTAATGCCGTCCGTATTTTAAGCGTGCATAAGAGCAAAGGACTTGAATTTCCGGTCGTTTTTCTGGCTGAGTTGGATAGTCAATTTAATAAAAGGGATATTTACGGAGATTTTCTTGCTGATGCGGATGATACGTTGGGGCTGCAAATTATCGACCGGAAGTCAAACAGTAAGCTGCGCTCGCTTGCACACCAGGTTATCGCCGAGCAGAAACTGTCAACGACAATGGCCGAAGAGATGCGTATCCTTTACGTTGCGACAACGCGGGCCAGGGACCGGCTTATTTTAAGTGCCTGCGAAAAGCAAAAACATTGCCGAGACCTTGTTTGCAATGGCTTTCTCTCCGGCCCCGAACCTATTGCCGATTGGCAGCTCCGGACGTGCCGGAGTCCTCTCGATTGGGTCCTCTATGGACTGTCCGATCAGAAGATTTTGCACGAAGCTTTTGAAACCAACCTGGCGGCAAGCGCTGATGATAACTTGTTCAGATTCATGTTCTACGACCAGGCGGAACTGAAACAGCTCTCAGAATTTGTCATAGGGCTAAAGACCCGCAAATCTAATCGGCCAACCAGGACCAAAATCAGTCGAGAAATAATCAATAATCAATTATCAATAATCAATGAATCCCTGGCCTGGCGATATGGATTTGGTGATGCGCCGATACAGCCTGCAAAACAATCTGTAACGG
>JAUWLI010000130.1 GCA_030613765.1 Phycisphaerae bacterium | reverse complement strand
GCCCATGACGGTATCATATTTGAACAGATGCGCAAGACTCTTTGCGTCTGAGAGGTCATTTATAGCGACAAGTTCCAAATCGCCCTTTCTTTGCATAATAATTCTTGCGACAGCTCTGCCGATTCGGCCGAAGCCGTTAATTCCAACCTTTGTTGCCATCTATCAATCTCCTTCTTTTCAATACTTTAAATTCGGTTTTTGCTATTTTAATCCCGCTACCGGCTCCGGTACGGGGCGAACGAGAGAGCTACTTTATTTATAAGGGTGGGTGTTGTCAAGAATATATTGGAAATCATGAGAATTGCCCTCTATCCTGAGCTTAAAAGTCAATTTGGGGGATTTTTTTTGTGAATTTGTGTAACATAAGGGCTTGTCGCGCAATTATATCTTTGATGATGGTTGGTGCTATGGCAAAAAGCGTTGAGCGAACGGACATTGATGGTCTTGTGCAGCGTGCCCGTGTGGAAGCTGAAGCCCTGTCGCAGCTTTATGAGCTGTATTATGAGCGGATTTTTCGATTCTGCGTTCACCGGTTGTTCAGTAAGGAAACGGCTGAAGACGTAACGTCTACGGTTTTTCTGAAGGTGGCCGGCGGGATTCGCAGCTTCGAGGGCCGAACGGAACGAGATTTTCGAAACTGGCTGTACGCCATAGCAGCCAACCAAGCAAACGCATATATAAGAAAATCATCGCGACGTCAAAGGCTTCTCGTAAAAGCTGTGATGTCGATGAGGGCCACCGCAGCCACAGGCAATGACTACTCTAACGAGCT
Source organism: Phycisphaerae bacterium (assembly GCA_030613765.1). The sequence continues at coordinate 6,990 of JAUWLI010000130.1, read as the reverse complement.
GGATTGGCCGAGGCTTTACGCGGCTATTATGAAACTTAAGCCAGAGCACCAAACCATCATTACATTGCGTTTTTTCGAGAACATGAAGTTTGAGCAGATAGCAGAAATTTTAGGCGCCAAGGAAGCAACTGTGCGTGTTACGTTGCACAGGATACTTGGCAAGTTACGAAAACATTTACAGGACGCTTTCGAAGGAGAAGCATAAAATGTTTAAGAATGAAGATGATTTCAAAACAATCGTTAATCGGCTTAATATTGATGATAAGCCAAATCCCGGGCATCGCGAAAGTTTGCGAGGGCAAATGCTTTCTGTATTTGACAAAAGCAGGGAACAACCTGAAACAGAATCAAGGCCTTTATGGAGAACGATTATGAAGAGCCCGATAGGCAAACTGGCCGCAGCGGCGGTGATAATTATCGCTGTGCTTATATCTATCCAGCATTTCACCGGTTCAATTGACGGGGCAACTGTCGCCTTTGCACAAATGACTGAAGCCATAAAAAAAACACCATGGATGCACGCGGTTGAAAAAATCCAATCGGATGAAAAAGAATGGCAACGGCAACAAGAGTTTTGGTATTCTTTCAAATCACAGATCAAAATTGTCAAAACACCAGATGGTATATGGTATCGTGATTACGGCAAAGGTAAACTGCATCATTACGATCCCAAATCAAATACAATTACTATTAAACCTTTGTCGGTTGATAGATTTTTAGTTGAATCACCAGAGCAGTTTTTGCAAAAAGAGGCTGAATTGATACTTCAATTTCCTCAAGCAAAAGTTAGTAAGCGCTCTGGGGAATATAATGATAGAAAGGTTGAAATTCTTGAATATACCCTTACTCATAGGGAAAGTGGTAAATATGGTACGCCATCGAAACATCGTAAGGTACGAGGAAAAATCGTAGCTGACCTTAAAACGCACCTGCCGATTTTTTGTGAATACGAATCTCTGCGTGTCGAGGATAAGAATATACGTATGTCCCACAGCGTCTATGAGTATCCACAAATGGGACCTGGAGACATTTACGCACTTGGTGTGCTTCAAACAGCTAAAGTAATTGATAAAACGGTTGTTTCCGTCGCGAAGGACATTGATGAGCCCAAGTTGATCTCTACGCCGAAACCCACAGCAGGCCCGGAAATGGCGCCTCTGGCAATCAAGCTGCCGAGGCCGATGTTCGTGGGTACGCCGCAGGATATCAAGGTAGCCCGCCTTGAGAAGCCCTTAGGCAAGCCCCGGCCGCCCTTTTTTGCGCCAGTGGGAACGAAAAATGTAGCTTTCGGGAAACGAGTAACCAGCACGGATGAAGAGCCGATTATCGGCGAGATAGAAATGATAACTGACGGTGATAAAGAGGGGTCTGACGGCAGCTATGTAGAGTTAGGGCCGTTTAAGCAGCATGTCACTATCGACCTTGGGTCCGAGCACAACATATACGCGATTGTGGTATGGCATTTCCATAAGCAGGCTAGTGTTTATTTCGATGTAGTTGTGCAGATTTCAAGCGAGCCTAATTTCGTCAAACCAAAGACCGTATTTAACAATGATATTGACAACTCTTTGAAATTTGGTGTCGGGAAAAATATGCACTATGTCGAAACGTCCGAAGGCAAACTTATCGATGCCAAAGGAACCCGTGGTCGCTATGTGCGCCTGTACAGCCAGGGTAGCACCCAAAATGACCTTAACCACTATATCGAGGTGGAAGTTTACGGTAAGGACGAAAAAGAGGAGCCGATATCAGCACCGTACGAGAAGAAAGAGAGAAGAAGTGATAAGGGCGAAGTTAAAAAGGCAGATCCGAATATCCCAAAATCTGAGATGGCTCCCCTGCAAATTAAACTTCCTAAACCTATGTTTGTCGGGACGCCGCTGGATAATAAGGTTCCCTATCTTAAGAAGCCTTTAGGCAAGCCCCGTCCGCCTTTTTATGCACCGGTGGGAACGAAAAATGTAGCTTTCGAAAAACCGGTAACCTGTACGGATGAAGAGCCGATTATCGGCGAGATCGAATTGATAACCGACGGAGACAAGGAAGGCGCCGACGGCAGCTTTGTTGAGTTGGGGCCTTCTCCACAAAGCATCACTATCGACCTTGAGGGAGTGCATGAGATATATGCCATTGTTGTCTGGCATTACCATAAAGAGGCGTGGATTTATTTTGATGTAGTGGTACAGACTGCCGATGACCGTGATTTTATTACGAATGTCAGAACGCTGTTCAACAATGACATTGACAACTCCCTGGGTCAGGGGGTGGGGAAAAATATGCACTATGTCGAAACATCTGAAGGCAAACTTATCGATGCCAAGGGTACCCAAGCCCGCTATTTGAGTCTGCATAGCAACGGCAGTAACGGCAGCGATGCAAACCACTATATCGAAGTGGAAGTTTACGGCAAGGCCGTAGAATAGTGCCAGCAAAACGTATAAGAGCGATATTGCGGCCGGGCTTTGGGGCTCGGCCTTTTCTATGCGCTTTTTGGGGCAAATCCAGGAAATTCCCGATTTGACAGCGACTTTTTAAATTTTTTTTATGTCGCAAAAACGGGCAATCCTGCACTATATAGTGAGAACACGAATCCTTAAGGGTTATTTTAGGTGTTATTATGTCCGAGACTGATAAATATTACATTGAACGTTGTTTGGATGGCCATCCGGATGATTTTCGCTACCTCGTGCGACGCTATCAGTCGGTCCTTCTGGCACACCTGGCCGGGAAATTAGGTAACAAGGACAGCGCCGAGGAGGTCGCCCAGGAGACCCTTGTGCGGGCCTACTTCAATATGAACAAGCTCAAAAGGGCAGGGTCGTTCTTTTCCTGGCTGCTCGGTATCGGCGACCGCGTGGCGAAGGAACATCAAAGAAAGGAACAAATCCGCCACCAGCGAGAGGTTGTCCGTTCGTACTCGGAAGAAGCCGGCAGTCCGGAACTGTCACAGGATTACGCACTTGAGGCGGCAATCGCCGAGCTGCCTGAGACGTACAGGAGAATCGTTCTGCTGCGATATTACGGTAATCACTCGTGCAGCCAGGTCGCCGAGCGGTTCGAGATGCCGTTAGGCACAGTAACAAAAACACTGTCACGGGCTTATGTGATGCTGCGTAAAACGCTCGAGCAGCAGAAACAAGAAGAAATTTATGAGGTGCAAAAATGAATTGCGCAAAATGTAAAGAACTTTTGGTCGCTTATGTTGAGGGACTTTTGGACGAATCCCAGGAAAAGACAGTCTCAGAACACGTGAAGGATTGCAAGGGCTGCCAGTTGGAATTAGAGCAGACAACAAACCTTCGAGGTCGTCTGGTTAAGAACGGTGTGACAGTGGGCCAAAGCGACCTTGAAGACGATGTTATGAACCGAATTATTCACGGACAGAATGTAAGGTCCAAAGCTGCAAGCAAAGCCGGCGAAGGCCTTAATCTAAGGAGAATAATTATGAAAAGTAAGATAACAAAAGTTGCCGCCGCGGCTGTGATAATTTTCGCGGTGCTAATAGGTGTATTTTCATTAACAGAAGGTACTCCTACCTTTGCCGATGTCATCAAACCTATCCTCAATGCGCGGACTGTAGTCTACGACTTCGTCATCGGCGACGAAAAAAGCAATCCGGTCATTATGCACGAGATAGTTGTTGGTTCACAAATCAGAAGGACCATATCGAACTTACCCGGCATGACCCAAATCATTGACCTGGAGAATGGGAAAATGTTAGTACTACTCGATGCCGAAGAAAAAACAGCGGCGTACGTTGATATAAAAGGTGTGCTTCAGGAACGATCGAAAAGCTATATAGAGTTTGTCCGGAAGGGCCTTATGGAATTAAAAGATAGCCCCGATGTTGAAGAGCTTGGGGAGCAGGAAATCGAGGGACAAAAGGCCATCGGATTTACAGTCCGGGGCCGAAATCAAGAAGTGAAGATCTGGGCCGACCCCAAGACGGCCGTTCCGATACGTGTAGAGCTTCGATTAGGACAGCTTTTTGGTATTCTGAAGAATTTCCAATTTGATGTGGCAATCGAGGACTCGCTGATTAGCATGGACGTGCCAGAGGGATATACGTTAGATGAAGCCGAAGTCGACTTCACCAAAAGCACCGAGGAAGACTTCATTGAGAGCCTTCGTATATGGGCCGAGGTTTTGCTGGACGGCACGTTTCCGGATGCCATAGGCACCGAACAAGCAATGAAACAAATGGCCCTGCTTGGAGAAAAGCTTGAACAACTGGACCTTACGGATGATGAAAAGGGCCAATTAGGGACGGGATTTGGAAAAGGTATGTTGTTTTTGCAGAATTACGAATTGGACGGCAAATATCACTATGCCGGCAAAGGCGTCAAACTCGGAGAAGCGGATAAGGCGATATTCTGGTACCGCCCGGAAGGCTCGGAAGCTTACCGCGTTATCTATGGTGACTTGAGTGTTAAAGAGGTGTCAAAAGAAAATCTGCCAAAATTGGATGACGAGAAGTATACCCAAATGACACCTGTGGAAGTGGCTCAGGCATTCTTCCATGCATGTGCGGATGAGAATTGGCAAGAAGTTCTCAAATTTCGGTCGACTTCGCGTGTCCCTCAGCGGATTCCTCAATGGTTGAGAGATAAATATGGCGGTTTGGAGATCATCAGTATTGGAGAACCCTTCAAAACCGACGAATATCACGGATGGTATGTACCTTACGAAGTCAGGCTGAAATCCGGTCGCATTAAAAAATGGAATTTGGCCTTACGAATTGACTACAAAGCAAAACGCTTGCAGGTTGACGGCGGGCTTTAATAAAGCAGTCTGATTATCTCACAATTAGTATGTCATACAAAGGCCGGGCATTATCGCTCGGCCTTTCTTATGCGCGTTGAGGCCATCATACTATTTTGCGGTTTTTGATTTGAGGTCTTTGGATGTGGCCAGGGCGATGACTCGGCCCTGGTCTCCGACGGCACAGTAAAAATGGTAAACAATGCCTTTATGTTTGATCACCCAGGGTTTGTGGGCGTAGGTATTGTCGTACGGCTTCGAAGGGGCAACAAGGTCGAGCCCCTGCCATTTGGTCCAGTAAACAAGGTCGTAGGAACATGCAAACGTATCGAATGCCTTTGGCTTCCAGAATGCACCGAAGTAGAACATAACCCACACGTCGTCGATGCGGGTGATTTGAGGGTCGCCGGAAATTCCGCTGCCGTTATCTATAACCGGTTCGTTCCCATAGCGGAGCCAATGTTTCATATCCTCAGAAACAGCCATGCCGATGCGCTCGTATCCACTGGCGCTTTTGCCGTTGTAGAACATGACAAAGGGATATCCGAGCGTTCTCTGGCGGTCGTAAATGATGTTGCTTTTGTACTGGGTTAGTTTTTCAAATTCCCGGACGTCGGCCTGGTCTCTCGAAAGCACGGGCCGGGCTAATCTATTCCACTGGATGGATTTGCCCGGATCCGTGGTCCAGGCAATGCCGACGGCCAATGGGTCTGTTTCGTAGCCCTTAAGCGCTCCTCCGATATAGGAGAGCCAATATTTTCCGTCGAACTTTGACAGCTCATACGAGCCGGCCCAGGTGTGATTCTGCAGAGCGATATAGCCGGCGGCCTGCATGGCGTCCCATGTCCCTTTGCGAAAGCTAAGTATCTTACCGAGCGGCTTCCAATGCAACAAGTCATTGCTGTCGGCGATGGCGGTTTCGTAGCCGTTGCCATCGAAGATGATATACATCATGTACCACTTGCCGCTTAAGCGATACACGCTGGGACAATCCACCTTCCCGCCCTGCTTGGCTTTAAGGACCACGCCATACTTGTACGGAGTCTTAACCTGCTCGTAGATTCGCCGCATGGTGTCTATATCGACCCGGCGTTCCAGTGGCTTTGCCGGAATAATACTCCGCGCATCACTGGCCGCCGAGATGGACATAAGCCAGCATACAATTAGTATAGCTCTCAAGGTCATCTTCACCTTCCACCGTAATAGGGATACTTGTCAAATGCGTCCCCTTTGCCCAGGACGCGCGGGTCCTTGGTTGCCTTTAGCTCAGCTATCAAAGCGGCAGCGAGTTTATTTTTTTCTTTGGCGTACTTAGTCTGACCGGCAACATTGTTTAGCTGATCAGGATCTTTTCGCAGGTCGTACAGTTCTTCGGCTGGACGCTTTCCAAAGGCCAGTTCGAATAACTTTTTAACTCTCGGGTCATTGCGGTACTTCAACATGTAAGATTTTGCAGGTGCCGCATCAATATCGCCATAACCATAAAATGTACCGCGCGGACGGGATACCACTATATCTGTAGGCTGGGCATAAGCTTTGGGGGCGCCTGCGGGCCAGCGGTTGGGCTTGAAGTTACGAATGTAGAGGAAATTGTGCGTTCGTATCGCCCGCATTGGGTAACCGGCTAAACCGGTTTGCTGGCAGGGAACATGACGTTCCTTGCCTGTCAGAACGTGGTCTCGCTTGGGATCCACCCGGCCGGATTTGCCGGAGGTCAGCACATTCAGGAAGCTTTTGGCGGTCATCTGAGAGGTGGGTTTTAGTCCGGCTGCTTCAAGGAACGTCGGTGCCAAATCTGCGAGGCTGATAAAGTCCTCTACAGCCCGGCCGCCTTTTACTCTTGTCGGCCAGCGGACCGCAAGCGGAACATTCGTGCCGAGGTCGTATAGGTTGCTCTTACAGCGTGGGAATGGCATGCCGTTGTCGCCGGAGATTACGACGAGAGTGTTGTCCAGTTCGTCATTATTTTCCAGAATCTTCAGCAGCCCCCCGACTTCGGTGTCGAACCGCTGGACCTCCCAATAGTAATCACAGATATCGATGCGAACCTCTTCGCTGTCCGGCATGCAGGCGGGCACTTTTACATCCTCAAGCTTCATGCCGCTATCGACACCCGATTTCCACTTGTAGCTGCGGTGCGGATCTGGGCTGCCAAACCAATAACAAAACGGTTTGCCTTCCGGCCGGGCTTTCAGGAACTGCTGGAAGTTTTTGAAACTCGGCCCGGCG
>JAUWLI010000228.1 GCA_030613765.1 Phycisphaerae bacterium | reverse complement strand
CAGGTTTATTAGGCGAAGACATTCGTTATAAAAGGAAAGTAGCTTGAGATGAAAGCGCAGCATTACCGCGAAATGAGCCCTGATGAGATTGAGAGCAAGCTCGAAGAACTCCAGAGACATTTGTTTGATTTGCGCTCACAGGCGGTTACGGAAAAGCTGGAGAATTCCAGAGCTATAACTAATGTCAGGCGTGATATTGCCAGGATTAAAACGATATTGCGTGAAAATAGCAAAAATTAACCGCAGAGAATGCCGAGGACGCAGAGAAAGAAATGAAAAAACTCTGCGTGCTTTGTAGACGCTGCTGTAAAAAATCGGAAGTAAAAGATGCAGGATCGGAAATTAAAAACTGTAACCGGTGTCGTAGTGAGCAACAGTGGTGCCAAAAGCATCAAAGTTGCCATTGACTTCAAGGTCAGGCATCCAAAATACGGCAAATATGTAAAACGCAGGACAAAACTTGGTGTTCACGACGAACACAAGCAGGCCGGTGTTGGTGATGTCGTTGAAGTTGCGCAATGCCGCCCTTATAGTAAAACCAAGAGTTGGCGCCTTGTGAGAATAGTAGAAAAGACGGTTTAGAAAGAGCCCAAACGTGCAATAAAGAGCGCTTGGGAAGCCAAATAAATGAGTGAACCTAAATACGACGGGAAATAAAGTGGTTCAGCAGGAAACAATGTTGGATATAGCCGACAATTCTGGTGTCAAGTCGGCATTGTGCATCAAGGTCCTTGGGAAAGGTGGATCCCGTGGTAAAAAGACTCGCCCCGTGGCTACTGTAGGAGATATTATTTGTGTAGCTATAAAAAAATCACTGCCGACCTGCCAGTTGGACGACAAGAAAGTTCATAAATGCGTTATTATCCGCACCAGAAGTCCTCTTAAACGCTCTGATGGTAGCTATGTAAGGTTCGATAGCAATGCCGCAGTGATGATTGACAATGATGGTAATCCAATAGGAACGAGAATATTTGGTGCGGTGGCTCGAGAGCTTCGCGAAAAAAATTATATGAAGATTATCTCGCTGGCAAGCGAGGTTGTATAAATAGTGCCTTAAGGCATGAAACGAAATACGGGATACGACAAATGGCCGTACATATAAAAAAAGGCGATGTGGTTCAGATTATAGCTGGTGATCATAAAGGAGCTACCGGTAGAGTGCTGCGTGTCATTCCTGAAAAGAATAAGGTAGTGGTTCAGGGACACAATATAGCGAAAAAGCACGTTCGGCCATCACGCAAAAATCCCCAGGGAGGCCGGATAAACGTTGAGCAGCCGATACACATGAGTAACGTGCTGCCTCTCAACACGAAAACCTCAAAGGGCAGTAGGATCCGTTATCGGCAGCTTGAGGATGGCAGTAAGAGGCGGTTTGCCACCGACGGTACTGAAATCGGCGTTGTTAGAAGGGCAAAAAAGTGAATTGTGAATAGTTCATTGGTGTGTCTGCCCCTGTGTCTGCTTGTCGCAGACAAGAATTGTGGTGGATTTCGCCAGTAAACCAGTTAACTAATTATAAGATGGCACGTTTAAAAGATTTATATAAATCCAGGGTTGTTCCAGGACTGATTAAGGAGTTTGGCTACAAGAACCCTATGGCTGTTCCGCGGATGGGAAAGGTTATTATCTCTATGGGCGTAGGCAGAGCGACACAGGACAAAAAATTCCTGGAATCTGCCAAAAAGGACCTGACAATGATTGCGGGCCAAATGCCTGCTGTCTGTAAGGCCAAAAAGAGTGTCGCTGGTTTCAAAGTTCGTCAAGGGCAGGAAACCAGTTTGAAAGTTACTCTTCACGGCGTGCAAATGTATGAATTTATGGATAGACTCATTAATCTTGCAATACCGCGAGTAAGAGATTTTCGAGGCCTTAATCCAAACAGTTTTGACGGCAGAGGCAATTACTCGATGGGTCTGGCCGAACAGGGTGTTTTTCCGGAAATCAACCCGGCACAGATGGAGTTTCAGCAGGGCATGAACATAACCTTGGTGACAACAGCAAATACAGACGATGAAGCAAGGGAAATGCTGTCGCTGTTTGGTATGCCATTCAAGAAGACAGCAACGGAAGAATAATATATAGTGGTTGCTGGCGAAATGATAAAGATTATTTTGGAACGTGTAGATGTCAACTAAAGCACTGGAAAACAAGGCAGAAAAGAAGCAAAGGTTTCGCGTTAGACAATATACGCGCTGCCAGCTTTGTGGAAGATCGAGGGCCGTTTATCGCAAGTTCAAAATTTGCCGGATTTGCTTTCGAACCTTGGCTAACGAAGGAAAAATACCAGGAGTGAGAAAAGCCAGTTGGTGAGTCGTGAAGCGTATACTGAACGAGCCACGAATCACGAGGTATAAATGTATGAGTATGAGTGACCCTATCGCTGATATGTTGACGAGAATTCGCAACTCTGTGCGAATAAACAAGAGTGAAGTTAACATTAAAGCATCGAATATTTGTGAAGGTATAGCGGCCGTCTTGAAGAAGGAAGGTTACATTGAGGATTTTGACCGAATCGATGACGGCATGCAGGGAATACTGAGAGTTACTTTAAAGTATGATCGAATTGGCCAGCCTGTTATTAACGAAATAAAAAGGATAAGTAAACCTGGCTGCAGAATCTATTCGTCTGTTGACAAATTACCACATGTTTTAGCTGGTATGGGTATAGTAGTGGTTTCCACGAGTAGAGGTGTAATGAGTGATAGAAGCTGCCGCGAGGCCAATGTCGGCGGCGAGATACTTTGTATGGTGAACTAATGAGTCGTATCGGGAAAAAACAGATTATTATTCCTGAAGGGGTAAAGGTTGAGAAGGACGGCCGGTGTATCAAAGTTTCAGGTCCGCTCGGTCAGCTCCAGATGGACTGTCAGCCGCCTATTAAGGTAGAGATTGATAATTCAGAGGGAATAGTTTCTGTCGAAAATGAACATCCCCAAAGACGCGAAGCCAAACAGATGCATGGTACAATGCGTGCCTTGATTGCTAATATGGTTACAGGTGTCAGTAAAGGTTTTGAGAAGAAGCTGGAAGTATATGGTACCGGCTATAATGTTAAAGAGCAGGGAGGAAAGCTGACTTTTCAAGTTGGCTTTTCCCATTCCGTAGATCGGGTGATACCAAAGGGTTTAAAGGTTAACATTGAAGTCGAAGCAACCAGAGGCAATGAAGTTCCCGCTAAGTTCACGCTTTCGGCGATAGACAAGAGATTGCTGGGACAGTTTGCTGCTGATATACGCAAGATAAGGCCGCCTGAACCCTATAAAGGAAAGGGTATCCGTTATGCCGATGAGCACGTACGACGCAAAGTTGGCAAAGCATTTACTTCGGGAACAGTTTAAGAATTGACGATTGACAATTTCAAGGGAACCAAAAAGAAGGTACAACTCAGGATCGATAGAAAGTAGTCAATAGAAAATAGTAAATGTCAATCGGGATTTGGTTTTTATGAGAATTAACAAGTTGAAAAAAGCGACACTGAGGCGTAAATATCACGTGCGAAAGAAGGTCTCTGGAACACCAAACAGACCACGGCTGTCTGTGTTTCGTTCGAACAGGCATATTTACGCCCAGATTATCGATGATGTTGCGGGAGCGACGCTTGTTTCCGCGAGCACAAGAGCAAAAGGCCTGCGGGACCAATTACCCAATACCACCGACAAAAAAGCCGCGAAAATTGTAGGTGAAGCGGTTGCAAAACAAGCCTTTAGCGTTGGTATTAAATGCGTTTGCTTTGATAGAAACCGATATAAGTTTCATGGCAGAGTCAAGGCTCTTGCCGAAGCGGCACGAAAGACGGGCCTGATCTTTTGAAGGAAATTCGTGCCTGTAGAATTACGATTGGAGAAAAAAATTGGCAGTAGAACATCCTAAGTTATCTGCTCAAGAGGAACAGCCGCTGGAAGATACGGTCGTAAAGATATTTCGCTGTTCCAAAGTGGTTAAAGGTGGTCGGCGGTTCAGCTTTGCGGCTTTAGTTGTGATTGGTGACCGTGCAGGCACAGTAGGTGTTGGTTATGGTAAGGCTAATGAAGTTCCGCTTGCCGTTGAGAAAGGCATAAAGGACGCCAAAAAATCTTTGCACAAGATAGCTTTGGACCGACGAACGATTCCATACCAGGTCGAAGGCAGATATAGAGCTACAAAGATAGCGTTAGTCCCGGCCAGCCCGGGTACCGGAGTTATTGCCGGCTCCAGCGCTCGAGCTGTGCTTGAATTCGCCGGTGTACAGGATGTTCTTACGAAAGTTTATGGAAGCACCTCTGCTAAAAATGTTGTCAAGGCTACGTTGAATGGGCTGTTGAAGTTACGCAGTAAAGAAATGGTCGAATCCCTACGCGGCGTACAGGTTGAAACGGTCAAAAGGTGGTGATGGGTTAAATGCTGAATTATGAAATAACTTCTATCGCAGGTAAACACAGAGCTCGAAAGCGCGTTGGAAGAGGCACGGGCACAGGCCGCGGCAAGACCTGCGGCCGAGGCCATAAAGGTGGTGGCAGCAGGGCCGGCTCGACCTCCGTCACACTTTATGAAGGTGGACAGATGCCTTTGTTTCGCCGACTGCCCAAACGCGGCTTTAGTAATTATAACTTTGCAACACGATTCCAAATTGTTAATGTGTCTCAGCTGGAAAAGTTTGACGAGGGAGCAGCCGTCGGTATCGAACAATTGTCTAATGCCGGACTAATTGATAGTCTGAAAAGTAAGGTTAAGATTCTTGGTAATGGGGAACTGACGAAGAAGTTGGAAGTAACAGCTCATAGATTTAGCAAAAGCGCAGAGCAGAAGATTGTAGGCTGCGGCGGCAAAGCAAAACTGATTACGTAGTTGATTGAGAACTCGTTTTGCAAACATGCAGCAATTGAGCTTCGGCTCTCGGCTAATTGCTACGGGACAATATACGGCCCATTTAATTATTGTAAATTAAAGGACTATCGGGAGTTATAGAAATGCTTGGGACAGTATTTAACATATTCAGAATCCCAGACCTGCGCAACAAAATTCTGTTTACTTTGGCGCTGCTGATAATGTACAGGATTGGTTTCCATATCCCCAATCCCTGTTTTGACCAGGCCAAGATAGCTGAAGCTGCTCAGACCAAAGACACAGATAGTCCTATAGGTAGGGCCACGGAAATGATGAGGATATTCACGGGCGGAACCCTGGACAAAAGCAGTATATTTGGCCTGGGAATTATGCCCTATATTACTGCATCGATTATTCTTATGTTGCTGGGTGAGGTTTTACCCGCTTTGAAAAAACTGCGTCAGGAAGGCCAGGCCGGGCATAAAAAG
>JAUWLI010000092.1 GCA_030613765.1 Phycisphaerae bacterium | reverse complement strand
CGAATCCGGATTTTAGATTCGCGTGTTTGTCCGACCATATCTAACTTCGCTTTATATCATGCCCCACCGATTCAAACGATTATCGATAGCTGAGCGAATTTGCGTTTCTGCTTTAGGCTTTGAGCTTTTTTATTATTTGTTCGGCGACCTTTTTTCCTGATTTGAGCATTCCGCCGAAGATTGGCCCCATTCTCGGCAGGTTGTAAACATCACATACAGCCATACCTGTAACATACAGGCCCGGGAAGACCTCGCCTGTTTTTTCTACTACGCCGGCTTCGGAGGTCTCAACGTTCATGAAGTACTCATGCAGCTCTTTTGGGAAAAGGTCCGGTTTTCTGGTTTGAAGCATACTGACCAGTTCAGCCGGATGCCCCGTCCCGTCAATCACACACTTTGCACAGATGCAATATGGATCTACATGCAGACCGAGTGTTCGTATACTGGCACTATTGACGACAATCCCTTTCACGGTTTCATCCTTTAGTACGATATCTTCGGCCTCTATCAGGTTAAATATTGCAGCTCCTGCTTTCTTGGCCTTATAGGCCAGGCCTGTGGCAAATTCTATTGCATCCACTACATATAAATTTCCTTCCTTCTTTGTCGTCACGCCTATTTCATCAAGGATGTCTGTTTCTTCAAAGGTAACGATATTGTAGCCTGATGCCCCTCCCCATATTCCGCCGCCTATTGAGAGTTTCTTTTCGACTATGGTGGTTTTTATCCCCGATTTGGCCAGGTAATAGCCGGCAGCCAGACCCGCAGGGCCGGCACCGACTATGACCACATCATTTTCAAGATGTTCGGTGAGTCTCTTGGTGTACTCTTGGATAATCACTCTGGAAATATCAGTTTCTATCATTTTTGTTCCCTTTCCTTGAAATTTAGAACACAGTCTAAAAGAAAAAGCACTCCCGCAAAAGGAGTGCTTCAAGTTCATTCTTATCAGCCTCCCTTCGCAGGTATTAACCTGATCAGGTTCATAGGGTCATCGCCCAAGTGGCGATCTCTCAGCCCAAGCTCGGCTTTGTCAGCCGAACAATGGCTCCCCTGGCACATCTGAATTCTACGTAGAATTATAATAGTATGTATTGGCAGCGGCAAGTTTTTTATCTGACAATATTTCGGAGTCTTTCATTTTTCCTGTCTTTTCACCAATTCTTTTATGGTGCTCGGAACATCTTGATCATTCAGAATCCCGGTTTCTCTGGCTAATTTGTCATTTTTGCCGTTACCTCCACCCGTGAAAAGATGATAACATTGTGTCGCTTTCCCATTTTGCTTGCGCAGCACTCCAATAAGCCCGATACCTGAAACAGTACTTTGAGCACAATTGTTGGGGCAGCCTGAGATGTTGACCCGGACATTCGAATGATACAGATCCTCAAGGGCTTTTCTTATACTGTCGGCTATTGGTTTGGTGTTTGCCACAGCACGTGGACAGGATGTTGAGCCGGGGCACGCAATCACTACCGGATTATTCTCGAAGGCAGAAAGCGTTTTGGGAAGCTCAACTGTTTTCTTTCCGTAAAGTTCGAGTCCATGTTCGAGGTTAATACGCAGCTCAGCCCCCTTTGGTTCGGCAGCATAAGCAAGCAGAATTGCTTCTTCGGCTTTAATATTGCCGTTGGGTAATTGAAGGCGCCATAGCAGCTTGATGTTTTTGTTCGTTGTAGTTGTAGAAACCTCGGGCCAGGAACGGCAGGCCTTGGTGTTACTGAAACACTTATCAAGCTCAGCCCGAAAGGCGGGCTCCCCAAGCCTTTCTCTTACGTGACGAAAGCGAGCACGTCGCCTGTTTTCACGGTCACCATATTGCTCGAAAAGCTCTATAGCCGCAACGCAAAGCGGTGTAACATCTCTCGCCGACAAGTTCTTGTAAAGCTCAATACCCAGGCCGGGCTTTGGGCCGAGCGAACCCGCACCAATAACCGTAAACTTTTCGTTCCGCTGCGCGATAAAGCCTAGGTCGTTGAGCCAGGGTTTTGCACAGGCTATACTGCAGCCGGAAAAACTTATCTTGAACTTGCGAGGCAGATCAAGAATGTTGGACATCGATGATAAGTGTTGATCAACAAACCGGGCCAAAGTGAAAACACCCGCAGAATCGGTATCATAATCACAACCGGAACAGACTGTTATATTTCTTATTGAATCCCCGCCAGCCCCGAAAAGTACCAAAGCAACCTCTGATAAACCTCGTTGGATTACGGGAATATTTCTGCCTGCTATGTCATGCAGCTCTATTGACTGACGTGTAGTTATATGCAACTCAGAGCTGGGTGTGTAAGTAGCAGCGAGTTGGGCAATTCTACGCCACTGAGCCCAGTTTATTCGTCCACCGAAGATCTTTATGCGCTGCATAAACAATCCATCCTGCTTCTGAGGGTAAGTCCCAAGTATGCGGTTGGTGATTGAATCTCCTGTGTCCTTTTCCAAAGGAGTTTTTTGTTTCATGTTTAGATTCATAATATGTCCCCGTGTCATATCTGGTAATCGAGTAAAGGTTTTGTGTGAATGCCGCACTCACCGCCGCATTTACTTGTACCGATCCATCTGCCTGCCCGTTCATCAATACCTTGCGCAATTTTCGTGCACGGAGCACATCCAAGTGACCTGTACCCCTCACCGTACAGCGGATTAACATGCACCCCGTTCAATGCAAGGTACTGCCACACTTCACGCTCATACCAAATGAGTATAGGATTAAGCTTAATCAGTCCCTTATCAAGCTCCTCGACCTCTTTGAACTCCGTGCGCGTTCGACCCTCTGTGCAGCGAAGACCGGTAATCCAGCAGGTGACATTCATTTCTTTGACAGCCTGCCGTGTCGGCTCGACTTTAAGAATTTCACAGCAGCGATCCGGGTCGGTAGAGAAGAGCTTCTCAGGAATCTCTTCGTCGTTGCTGTATACCTTTAGCTCCGGGTATCTCGAGACTTCTTCCGCCATAAACTGTTTGGTCTCTGGCGGTTTGAATCTTGTCGTCACGATAAAACCCCGAATCTCAGGGCTGACCCGTTTGGCAAGATGCCACACAACACCGGAATCTTTACCAAGACTGTTGGCAACTACAAGCCCATCGCCGAATTCATTGTAAGCTTTCTCAATTAAGTCAAGGGAGCGTTCTACTTTCTCGGCAAAATTAAGTTGTTCAACAAGCTCTACCACATTTTCTGTAACTTCTTTGATTAACATAATACCAATTCTCCTTTTCAGGCCCAAAAACAGATTATATTTGATACTCTGGCGGTTTTTGCTTGCCAAAACTCAGGTGATTCCAAAACCTCTCGTGAGCATAGAATACTCCAATCTTAATTACGGTATCGAGTACTCCGATCTGAGCGGCCAGCTTTAATTCGCCGGCAACAATCCATACCACTAAGAATGTGACAACTGTACCGCCTGCCCGCCAGGTTATAGCCTTAACTATACTTCTCAAATGTGTTTCCAATGCTCTATCCTTAAATGACTATCCCTATGGGATTACTATGTTTGTAAGCAAAAAAAACAATTCCCTGTTCCTAAATTGCATAATTAGCCACATAAACACGGCTTTGACTTAATTCTTCCTGGACCATCTCTTCAAAGGTAGTAGTGCTGTAAACACATGAAATTGCATCACTTACTTCCTTCCATAATTTGGCAAAAACATAATCCCCTCTCAAATCCCAACTGTTATTAACAGTTTGGTTTCCTTTTCTGTTATCGCCTTGAAAGAAGCTAATGACTTCCCCAACAGTCAGGTCATCAGCCGACCGCGCCAACATATATCCTCCTTTGCTCCCTCTTCTCGATTCAACGAAGCCACCCTGTTTCAATTCAGCCAAAATTATCTCGAGAAAGCGCTGCGGGATTGCTTGAGCCGATGCTATATCCTGTATCTTGACAGGATCAGTGGTATGGCGTAGAGAAAGCTCAAAGATCGCCCGGAGGCCATACCTGCACTTTTTTGAGAGTTTACTTGGTTCTGCCATAAAATCACCGGTTTTCTTGTACGATTCCTATATCCATCTTCACTAAATCAATCGAGATAGTGATATTATGTCAGAAAGAAGACCAAAGTTCAAGGATATTTTTAAAAATTGTGTTTTTTTTAGATATTTTTTCAGGCTGGATGGTTATGAATGGTAGATTACAGCCTAAATACCATTTATTGGCGATAAAACAGACTTTTCTTGTGACAGCCTGGCAAAAGACCCGTGAAAATTTACTTTACATAAGGGTAAGACCTGCTTATCATACGAGGACTTACCGGGCTCTCAGAGGAGAGCATAACTTGTTCTAAATAAAGGATTTATACGTCCATGTCGAGTAAAGGATTTACGCATCTTCACCTGCACAGCCAGTATTCGCTCCTCGATGGCGCGATCGCCTTCGACAAACTGCTCAAACGCTGCAAAAAATTGCAAATGGATACTATCGCCGTTACAGACCATGGCAATATGTTCGGTGCTGTAGAATTCTATACCAAGGCAGTAGCCGCACACATCAAGCCAATCCTTGGCATCGAAGCATATATTGCCCCGCGCAGCCGGTTCGATAAACAAAAAACCAGTATCTCAGATGCCGCGTATCATCTGATACTTTTGGCCCAGAACAGCACTGGCTATCATAACCTGTTGAAGCTGGCAAGTGCCGGTTTCACCGAGGGATTTTACTATCGCCCGAGAATTGATAAGGAAATCCTCGCCGAATTCAATGAAGGCTTAATTGCTACATCAGCCTGTTTGAAAGGTGAGGTTGCAGCCCAGCTTTCTAAGGGCGACGAGAAGGCAGCTATAGCTACGGTAGAAGGTTATCTTCAGATATTCGGCCCCGACAGATTCTTTATCGAAATCCAAAAACACGAGAATGATGACCCTAACGTCTGTCAGGCACTGATTGATCTTGCAAAGAAGATGGGACTGGGCCTTGTTGCGACCAATGATGTACATTTCCTTGAAGAAGATGATCACGAAGCTCACAATTGTCTATGTGCTATAAGCACCGGCAAAAATGCTGATGATCCCAACAGAATGATTTATCCATCAGACGTTTATCTAAAAACTCCTGAGCAAATGCACCAGCTCTTTGCCGATGTCCCCCAGGCCTGTGACAATACTGTAATTATTGCCGACCGCTGCAATGTCGAGCTTGACTTAAAGCGGCGTCACGCCCCCCAGTTTAGACCTCCTGACGGCTCAACGCCGGAAGAATTCCTCACCGGATTGTGCTACGAGGCGGCAGAGCAGCGCTACGGCCAAGTCACCGAACAAATAAGAAGCAGGCTTGATAGAGAACTTGATGTAATTGAGTCGAAAGGCTTTGCCAGCTATTTTCTTATCGTTTGGGATTTTTGCCGTTATGCGCACGAAAACAATATACCTGTAGGTGCCAGAGGAAGCGCAGTAGGTACTCTCGTTGGGTACTGCCTCGGATTGTGCAATGTTGATCCGATTCGCTACGACTTGCTCTTCGAGCGTTTTATGGACCCCCAGCGCGATGAGATGCCGGATGTTGATATCGATATCTGTCAGGCTCACCGGCCACAAATCATCGACTATGTCCGCCAGAAGTATGGTCACGTCGCGCAGATCATAACTTTCGGAACGATGAAAGCCCGGGCGGTTATCCGTGATGTCTGTCGGGTGCTTGCTGTGCCATTACATGAGGCCGACAGATTAGCCAAGCTTATTCCCTTTTCTCTTGATATGACACTCGATAAAGCCTTAAAGACCGAGCCGCAGTTGAAACAGGCTTATGAGAAAGACGAGCAGATTAGAAAAGTAATTGATATATGCAAGAAGCTCGAAGGCCTTACCCGCCACGCATCAGTCCACGCCGCCGGCGTCGTCATTGCCGATGAGCCTTTGACCAATTTCGTACCCCTTTATAAAGCATCCGACTCCAACGATATCGTAACCCAGTACGAAGGGCCTGTGGTCGAAAAAGTTGGACTGTTAAAAATGGACTTTCTGGGGCTCAAAACCCTCAGCGTGTTAGAGCGGGCTCGCCAGTTGGTCAAAGACATTCACGAACAGGACATCGACCTGGAAAAACTCGACCCCACAGACACCAAGGTCTTCCAGCTTTTCTCAAGCGGGAAAACGAAAGGGATTTTCCAATTTGAGTCCGATGGCATGCAGAACCTGCTGATGAGGATGAAGCCCGACCGTATCGAAGACCTCATAGCTGCCAATGCCCTTTATCGCCCGGGTCCTATGATACTAATCCCGGATTACACCGACCGAAAGCACGGTGCTAAATGGAGCCTGCCGCACCCAATTATGACCGAAATCCTCGACGAGACTTATGGCATTATGGTTTATCAGGAACAGGTGATGCGCATCTGTAATCGCCTCGGCGATATCCCGTTGCGAGAAGCCTATGGACTCATCAAGGCTATAAGCAAAAAGAAAGCCAAAACCATCGCCAAGGAGAGAGAAAGATTTGTAACTGGCTGTGTAGATAAAGGCCTAACCGGCCAGCAGGCAAAACAGATTTTCGAGCTTATCGAGCGATTCGCCGGCTACGGCTTCAACAAGAGTCATTCAACACGCTATGCCCTCATCGCATACCAGACTGCCTACATGAAGACTCATTGGCCAATCGAATATATGGCTGCTCTCTTGACCTTTGAAATGGACAACACCGACAAGGTCGTTGAATATATCGCCGAATGCGCCGAAATGGGTATTGAAGTCTTGGCGCCCGATATCAACGAAAGCGGAGTCGACTTTACACCCCTCTACGAGAATGCAGATACCGACCAGGACAAGAAGGGCGTATTACGTTTTGGCCTGGCTGCCGTCAAAGGCGTCGGCGAAAAGGCCGTCGAGCAAATCATCGCTGCTCGCCGCGAAATCGGCCGATTCCAGTCTCTCTTCCACTTCTGTGAAAATGTCGATTTAAGGGCCGCCAATAAACAGGTAATCGAAGCTCTAATAAAAGCAGGCGCCTTCGACAAACTCGGTGGAAACCGTGCCCAGATGATGGCCGGCCTCGAAAAAGCAATGCAAATCGGTGCGACTTTTCAGGCTGATAAACAAAACGGTCAGATGAATTTTTTTGGCCAAATGACCGGCGATAGCGACTATTCACAGGACCACCAGAACCTGCCCGATGTCCCACCCTGGCCCGAAATGCAGATGCTCGTTTTTGAAAAACAGGTCCTCGGCTTCTATGTTACCAGCAACCCGCTCAGCCATCACGCCGAGACAATAAACCTTTATTCCACACACAATAGCTCACAACTGGCTGGCGCCAATCAGGGTCGGCAAATTATAATCGGCGGAATGATAACAAAAATAAGATACACTTTGACAAAGACAGGCCGAAATGCCGGCTCAAAAATGGCTTACTTCACCCTTGAAGACCTCCAGGGCCAAGTCGAGGTGGTCATGTTCCCGGACGTATTGAATAAATTCGGTGATTTAGCAGTTGCTGATAGTATCGTTTTTGTAAAGGGAAAACTCGATTACAGAAGGGAAAAACCCAACATCTTAGCGGTGGAACTGATAGATCTGGAGAACGTGAGAGAAAAGTTAGCTGCCAAAATCAGGATAAGACTGGATGCAAAGGATGTTACAAAGGAAAAAGTAGCGAGCATAAAAAGCATCTGCCGGCATCACAGAGGCAAAAGTCCCGTTTATGTAGCGATAAAAACCGACAAGGGCAGGGTCTACGCAGCCGCCGACAGGCAGCTATCCGTCAATCCCGACAACGACTTCTGCAGAAAAATGAGACAGCTCGTCGGACCTGAAAACTTCCAACTTGCAAAATAATCCGGGCTGCTGTTATCATGAGCGAAGTTAAGGATTTGATTTGTTGGAGATGAAAATCTTGGGAACAGATGTGGAATAAAGGCATGAAGAACAAACTAAGAGGTAAATTCATTGTTCTTGACGGGCCGGATAGCTGCTGAAAAGAACAAGTTGTCAGGTTGAAATGAATCCAATACCCGCAGATACTACTATAGATGCTGCGAGAAAGCAGTTTGAAATCCTGCGAAGACTGGGGCCGGAAGTGCGCCTTAAAATGGCATTCGAGATGAGCGATAATCTTCGCAGTATCGTTGAATCGGGTGTAAGAGGACGTAATCCCGATTACGATGAACAAAAAATAAAGCAGGAAGTTCTACGGCTTATGATTGGCCAAGCTCTATTTAAGCAAATCTACCCCGATATCGAGATGCAGATATGACAAGTCAGGAAGACTTCTTAGGAAGACTGATTAAGAAACTGGACGAGCAGAATATCCCATATATGCTCGCCGGTTCAGTCTCAAGCAGCCTTCATGGTCAGCCGAGAGCGACAAACGATGCTGATATCGTTATAGCACCCGCAGAAGAACAGCTCATTGCTTTTCTAAAATCTCTTGGCGATGATTACTATGTCAATCCGGATGCTGCGCGTGACGCCTTTAAGAGCAATTCGGTGTTCAACGTGATTGATATTCAGAATAGCTGGAAGGCTGATATTATTATCCGTAAGAACCGCCCCTTCAGCAGAGAAGAATTTCAACGAAGGCAAAAAGCTAATATAATGGGTTTAGACGCTTGGGTAGTCTCACCGGAAGATGTGATTTTAAGTAAACTGGAGTGGGCCAAAAATAGTAAATCCAGCCAACAACTTCAGGACGCCCTTGGAGTTGCAGCGGTCCAATATGATCATCTCGATAGGGATTATCTGCATAAGTGGGCCAAAGAACTACAAGTTGAAAGTTCCCTTGAAGAACTTCTGAAACAAGCTAAAGAACAATTGAACTCAGGACAGAAAAAAGTTGAATAACAAGAATCTTCAAAAGAAATTTTTAGGCAAGTTCATTGTTCTTGATGGGCCGGACGGCTGTGGGAAGACTACGCAGACAAAACTACTGATCCAATGGCTTGGCGAACAGGCTGTACCGACTGAAACCTTTCGTGATCCTGGCGATACGGCCATCGGTGAAAAGATTCGACAAATCCTGCTCAACCCCGAACATATCACAATGAGCACAGCAGCAGAGGTGTTGCTCTATATGGCCGCAAGGGCCCAGCTCTGGGAGGAAAAAATAGCACCGGCTCTTACGCAAAAAAAGTGTGTCATTCTCGATAGATGGCTCTCGAGCACCTGTGCCTACCAGGGCTATGCCGGGGGCTTCGGCATCAAACAGGTTATAAAACTTGCAACAGATTCTCTAAAAATGCCTTGGCCGGACCTGACTATCGTACTCGATGTCGATTTGGAAACTTCAGCTAATCGCCTCTCCGGCCGGCCCGATAGAATGGAGGCAAAACCGCGCCAATATCACCAAAAGGTACGTGAAGGTTTTCTCGAACTTGTCCACCAGAAGAAAAACTTTTTGATAGTCGATGCCGCCGGCGACATCGAAACAGTTCAGAAAAAGATATTGCAGCTTATCTCAGAGGTGAGTTTTACATAGATGTCACTCAAAGATATTTTCTGTCAGGACAAAGCAATTGCC
>JAUWLI010000233.1 GCA_030613765.1 Phycisphaerae bacterium | reverse complement strand
TACGGCATTTAAGGATGTCGGTGTCCACCTTAAGGTTACCCCGCATATCGCCAGGGGCGGGATGCTGAGATTACATATTGTTCCCGAATTTAGTGTGCTGGTAAACCAGGGTCTCAATGGTGTGCCGACTGTTGACGCCCGCCGCGTGGATACTAAGGCCATGGTAAGAGATGGCCAGACTATCGTAATAGGCGGCCTGAGAAAAAGGGAAGTTACTAAAAACGTTTCAAAAGTGCCGGTGCTTTGCGATATGCCGCTTATAGGAGGCCTGTTCAAATCTGAATCCGAATCCAAAGTAATCAAAGAGCTTATCGTTTTTATCACTACAACAATCATTACTGAGCCCACGCTTTCAGAAAGAGAACAGGAGCTGCTTGGTGAGACGGAGTTTAAGATGCCCCAGATTGATAAAACCCGGATAGAGAAAGGTGAGTTCGAGAACACTAAGGCCGAAGAATCTGACATAACAGATTCACTCGACTTGTTATTGGAAAAGCTGGAGCCGTCGCGTAACTAATTATTCGGCGCTGAAAAAGTCGTCAAAAATTTATTTTTAGTAATAACCGCCAGGTTGGATGAGTAATAGAGCCGCATCGTAAACGATACTGTTGGCAAAATTCGATGTTAGGAAAGACGTTGTCATGGGGAATAAAATAGAAGAATACTGTCGAAATTGTATTTGGGGATTCTTGATAATTCTGTTATTTATCTCGCCTTTAACCGTAGGTGCCGGCGGGATGCTCCTCCAGAGTGAACAGACAGCTTCAATAACAGCGCCCCAGAAGCTGCGAACAAAGGTTACACTCAGTTGCGTAGATACACCCATCGAGAAAGTACTATCGGATTTGGCCGGCCAGGCGAAGATTGATATTATCAAAAGCCCCAAGGTTGCCGGCGATGTTACAGTCAAACTAACCGGCGTACCTCTCGAAGAAGCTTTGGAGAATATTCTCTCCCTGTATTTTTGCACATACATAGCTACAGACAATATGATTAGGGTCGTGCCGCTTCCTCCGAATGCTGATCTGAAAGAGCCGCAAGCCACGAAAATTTATAAAATCACTTATGCAGATGCTAACGAAGTATATGCGGCTTTGGACGATTTCAAATCAGGTAAGGGCGAAGTTGGTTTCATCAAAGGCACAGGCCATATAGCAGTTACGGATACCGAGGACAAGATCAGAGCAATAGACAAATTTGTCGAGCAGATAGACCGCATAACACCGCAGGTCCTGGTTGAGGTAAGAATCTATGATGTAACCACCAAAGAAGGCTTCGAATTAAACCCGGATTGGCATGTCGGTCGCAATGCACCCTACATTCCGGGCATAATCAAGGAAACAACTGAGACTGTAAGAGGACAGGAGACCCAAACTATCGATCAAAAAAGAACAGAGATGAGGTGGACGTCCGTTGATGATGGAGGTTTTATACGAGGCTGGCCTGATCCCTGCAATACTTGGGTTGGTAACTTGGCTACTGATATTTCCCCTATTTATGAAAGGAAAGATAGCCAAGTGTCCACAGAACCCGGCAGGGAGGACACTGAGACCAGGTATTATGACTACAGTGGGATTACTGACCGGCGCAGGAAACCTTTTGTGGGCGGCTCATTTGACCGTACCACAGGTGGCACTCTGCACGTCAGTCTTCTAAACGATGCAATCGATTTAGACTTGGCGTTGACGGTTCTCCACAGCCAGGTTGATGCCAGGCTTCTTGCCAACCCACGAATTCTCGTGCTCGATAATGAAACTGCCGATTTCGAGATAGTACGCGAAATTCCCTATAGGGGAGTAAGGCAAGTGCCCAGGGAAGACCCCACAACTTATACGGCATTTAAGAATGTCGGTGTCCACCTTAAGGTTACTCCGCATATCGCCAGAGACGGGATGCTGAGATTACATATAATACCCGAATTTAGTGTACTCGTAGGTCATGATATGTATGGTGCACCGACTATTGACAACCGTAGCGCGGATACAAAAGCCATGATAAAAGATGGCCAGACTATCGCAATAGGCGGCCTCCGCAAAAGAGAGGTTACCAAAGATGTTGCCAAAGTGCCTGTGCTTAGCGATTTGCCGCTTGTTGGAGGCATGTTCATCTCTGAATCCGAATCGATAGCAATCAACGAGCTTATCGTATTTATAACTACCACAATCATTACCGAGCCCACCCTTTCAGAAAGCGAGCAAAAGCTGCTTTCTGAGACGGAGTTTGAGACCCCACAGATTGAGAAAACCAGGATAGAGAAAGGTGAGTTCGATAAAGCTAAGGCTGAAGAATCTGAAATAACAGATTCACTCGACCTGTTATTGAAAAAACTGGAACCGTCTGACGAATAATTATCATTGTCAATAATCATCTGTCGGGTAGGATAGCTGTTGTCTCTGAACGCCTGCTTCTACCGAAATTATGCCGAAACTATCAACGCAGAGGGTGCATAAATTCACAAAAAAGAATTGCAAATGGTATGGTTTTATATCTGCCCCTGATGGTTACCAGATTTTGTGGTGCTTTCGGGTTCTACCACAGCCCTTTTATACCCACCATCTCACCAGGAATCAGTTTCATGTCCAGCGGAATCTCAATCAGCAGGGGCCGCCCCCATTGGGGGAAGTTGGGATTTCCCCACAACCTCTGTGGCAACTGCTCAACAGCAGGCCCAATGTATGTCACCTTTGATGATCCTTTCTGTGGCGGCATGCTGCCTTTGACAACTACGACACGTTTGCCTATCGAAAGTTGCCCTACAATACCTTCATTGGCATAGGCAATTATCGCAAGAGGCTTCTCTTTTGCTATCCGAAGTATCTCCACGCCCTGCATTACAGCCTCTCCAACTTCGCTCTGAATCAGGCTGACATAGCCGTCGCAGGGAGCCGTCAGAACCAGCTTTTCGCGTCTCTCCTTCAATACATCTTTACGCCTCTCATAAGCCTCCTTTTGCAAGGCTATAACATGCAAAGCCTCATTCGGGTCAGTGCCGGGCTTTGGACGATACTTAATATATTCTTCTTTTCTTTCCTTTGCTTCTTCCAATTCTTTCAGGAGTTTGACCAGTTTCTCTTCTCCCCGCTCAATCTGCTCCGACAGCTTGTCGCGGTTTGTTTTCATTGTTTGCAGCCTGGTAAATAAGGAAATATCCGTGCCCAAATCAGCCCCGTGTTCCCTCCTAAAGCTTTCGATTTCCTTGTCCATCTTGTACAGAATTGCCTGGTTATTTTCAAGCGACTCATTAGCATCACGAATGGCTCGCTGGGTCGTTACTATATCGGCGGTGAATGCACGCAATTCAGCCCACCATTCGGATTCCTGAGTGAAAATTGCAGCTTCATAGTTTTTCCGAATTTCAATTGCCAGAGCTTCCAGGTGATTCATTTCTGCTGTGATAATCTCAAGTTCGGCATCTATGACTTCATCATCTAATTCGATACTGAGCACTGCAACTGTGTCACCTTCCTGGACTTTATCAAACAATTGGAAGGGAACACTTATCAGGCGGGCATCGCACGTGGCGGCAACTTGACGCACATCGGGTTGAGCTAATCCTACAACCTCAAAACGTGCTGTACGACGGTGATAAAGTCCGACCACACACAGTACGGCCACAGACCATACCAGAACAGGCAGAACACGCAGAAATAAACGACTGTTTCGCAAATTAAACCTTCCCATACGTAATCTAAACCTCCAACAACTGCTCCTGCATTGTTAGGCTGACATTCTCGATACCCTCGACTTTTTTCAGTTCGGACAGCATCAGCTCATTTTTTGTCGAATTTCGTATCATCAACTGGTAAGCGTACTCAACGGCGGCGCTGCCAAAGCCGCTCTCTTGCGACGATATGAGCGTGAAGTTGCCACAGAAACGCCTCAGAATGCCCGGAATAGGGTGTTTTGGGTCAATATGGCCTCTAAGGTTAAACCGCAAAAATCCGTTGTGAGGCTCATGTGTGCCAAAACTTGTCACATACAGGTATATTACTATCAAACTCAGAACAGCGGTCCCGATAATAGCCGTGCCGTGAAGTTGGGAGCCGGTTGCCATGCCGACGACCAGCGCGATGAAAATAAAAGCTATGTCGCGGGTATCCTTGATGATGTTACGAAATCGTATAAGCGCTAAAGCCCCCATCAGCCCGACAGCGGTAACGATGTTGTTACCGATGACCGCCATAACCATTGCCACCACCACGGTAATGATAATCAACGCCTGCACGAAGTTCCTTGAGTAAGACAGGCCGCTGTGCGTGGCATAATAAACCCAGGCTATAACCTGGCCGAGAATAAACGCCAGCAATAGCGACAAAAGGATGCTCTCAGGATTAAAGCCCCCTCCTGTCAGGGGCGTTACTTCCAGTTCTCTAAAAGTATCTATAATTCTGTCCATAATTACTACACCAATAATAATTCCGGCGCGCAGAATCCCAGCGAACATGCACTCGTTATTGAAGTTGCGAATTTCGAAAATGATTCCTGACGCAGATTCAAATATCCGACCATTCGCGCCAACCAGGCCGGGTAACGAGCCGTAAATTTAATTTCCAGAATCACACCGCCACGGGATATGGGATGGCGCTGCCAGCCAAGGCCGTTAAGCAGTACCTTGGGTGATCTGGTCACATTGTAACACAATTCTCGGTCAAAGGTCACTCTCACCCTGTTATGTGAAGTGTCTTCATACGCTTGCCTCATGTAGCGAATCAGCACCTTGGGTTTGGCATTAATGCTTTTCATATACAACTGAAACTGGCTGAGCGTTTTCTCGTCGGTACTATATTCTTGCGGCGGCAAAGATGAGCCTGAAAGCAAAGTCACTACATCCTGGTCCCTGACACGGCCTCGGTTTTTGATAATAATAGTGTTCATCCGGCGTTTGATCTCGAAAAAGCGGGGATAACCCGGTTCATCGGTATAACTGCGGATCCGAAGCTTGAAGCGGTTTTTATGCCCCCTCAGGGTCTGTCTGCACAGAAGCATATTCTCTGAGTCCAGGTAGAGACTGACAATCGGATAAGACCTGTCTCGTCGTAATTTGCTGTAACGGTCCAGCTGCAAGTATGGACGGATAAACTGCTCAACTGCCGCTGCCTTTGACTCGGTGATACGATACTTTATCTCATGGCGGCAGAATAAAGTACGGTCGACCGGACCGGCT
>JAUWLI010000084.1 GCA_030613765.1 Phycisphaerae bacterium | reverse complement strand
TGACAATCATATCTTTTACGCTTGGCATATTGGTATGCTGCTATGACTAATATCGATTTAGCTTGTATTATACTCCAAGGTGCATATTTGTGAATATGGAATAGGAATTTTTATTAAAAGTCTTGTTTAACGCATTTATTGTTATCGACAAGTCCGGACGTTATGGAGCAGGAGCAGCTTAAGAAATTCAGGGCATGGTTCGATGATTATGTGGCCGGCTTTTATGGAAAAAATGAGTTCATCGATGCCAATTTGAAGCTAAAAGAAGAGCACACTCGCCGGACCTGTGACCAGATGTTGTATTTGGCTAATGAGCTGGGCCTGCCAGGTAATCAAAAGCGGCTGGCTGAGGTGATAGCACTTTTTCACGATATAGGCCGCTTCGAGCAGTTTGTTTTATACCTGACATATTATGACCCACAAAGTGTAAACCATTGCCTGATGGGCCTGGAGGTTCTCCGAAAGACAAAGGTCCTTGACGAGGTGGATGGCCCCCAAAGGCAATTGATAGAAAAAGCGATTGAATATCACGGCTTAAAAGAGCTGCCCCGGGATTTGGATGGCGATTGTTTGCTGTTTGCGAAATTGATTCGCGACGCCGATAAAATAGATTCACTCTATGTGATGACCGATTGCTACAGGCAGTACGCCGAAAATCCTCAGGGCTTTAAGCTGGAGCTGGAGCTTCCGGATGAGCCCGGGTATTCCGATGAAGTGATTGAGGCCCTTTTGCGTGGCCGGCGGATAGATTACGGCCAGCTGCGAACCCTCAATGATATGAAGCTTTGCCTGATTGGGTGGGTTTACGACGTGAATTTTGCGCCAACCCTCAAACGTATAAAACAGCTCCGGCTTTTGGAGATGCTGGTTGACTTTTTGCCCGAAACCGAAGATATTAAAAGAGTAAGACAAAAGATATTTGACTATGTTGATTTCAGAATAAGTCAGGAAACAACTAACAAGGAGAAGTAAGATGAAGGAAGGCATTATAATGGAAACGGTGTTACAGACAAATATTGCAGGTATGGAACCGTGCCGGGGCAAGGTTCGCGATATATACGATTTGGGCGATAAGCTGCTCATTGTTGCGACCGACAGGATTAGCGCTTTCGACGTGGTTATGACCAACGGCATACCCTATAAAGGGATAATTCTGACGCAGATATCGCGTTTCTGGTTCGATTTCCTAAGCGATGAGATTGAGCATCACCTCATTAGTGATGATATAAAGGATTTCCCCGAGCCCTTCTGCAATCACCCTGAGCAGTTGGCAGGGCGCAGTATGCTGGTTAAAAAAGGCGAGGTCTTGCCCATAGAGTGCGTGGTGCGCGGCTATCTGGCCGGCTCGGGCTGGGTCGAGTACAAGCAGAGCCAGACGGTCTGCGGCCAGAAATTGCCGGCCGGTTTGACCCAATGCGAGAAGCTGCCTGAGCTTATTTTTACACCGGCCACAAAGGCCGAGAGGGGGGAGCACGATGAAAATATCAGCTTTGAGCGGTCCGCCGAAATCATCGGCGAAGAGTCGGCAGGCTACGTGCGGGACAAGAGCATTGAGATTTTCAAAAAGGCAAGCGCCTATGCTGAAACCAGGGGCATCATCCTCTCCGACACGAAATTTGAGTGGGGTGTTGTTGATGACAAAATTATTCTGGTCGATGAGGTCTTGACCCCGGACTCCTCCCGCTTCTGGCCCGCCGACAAGTATGAAGCCGGCAGGGACCAGGAAAGTTTCGATAAGCAGTTCGTTCGCAATTACCTCGAGAGTATAAATTTCGACAAATCAGGCGCCGGCGTCGAGCTGCCAGATGATATCAGGCAAAAGACCAGCGCTAAATATATAGAAGGCTACGAAGGCCTGACCGGGATAAAGTTTGAGTTCTCCCAATAACAGTCCTCAACCGATATCATTAGCAGGGAAAAGTGTGGTGGAAATACAATTTTCCGGCGATGTCAACCGGCGTAATTGGATTCAACGCCGGGATAAGATGCAGGACCATTGCATTCCGATGTCAAAAGGATGTATGAGAGCCATGGCCGTCTGAGTTTGTAAGTGATGAATAAACCACTTCATAAGAATATATCTCTCCTGGCATATGGTTTTCTGGTCATAACAGCATTTGCGGCATATTGGCCGGTCCTAAAGTGCGAGTTTGTCAAGTACGATGATGATAAATACGTGACTGAAAATCCACACGTCAAGCGCGGAATAACCCGTGATTCGGTCATCTGGGCCTTTACGAAGCCTCATTATCATATGTGGCACCCCCTGACCTCGTTGACCCACTTGCTGGACTATCAACTGTTTGGGCTAAATCCCGCCTGGCATCATTTGACGAGTTTATTGTTTCACATCGCCAGTACGCTGCTGCTTTTTGGTATCCTGAAAAGGATGACCGCCGCAGTTTGGCCCAGTCTGTTTGTGGCTGCGGCTTTCGCCCTGCATCCTTTGAACGTCGAGTCCGTTGCCTGGGTGTCTGAGCGTAAGAACGTTTTGAGCACCTTTTTCTGGATGTTGACCATAGCGGCCTATATTCGATACACGGACCGTTCGTGTCTCGGCAGGTTCCTGCTCGTGGTTTTGGTGTTTGCCCTGGCCACTATGACCAAGCCGATAGTGGTGACTTTACCGTTCGTGTTGCTTCTGCTGGATTATTGGCCGCTGGGACGCCTTCAATTCAAACGTGTCAGCGATGAGCAGGGTTTAGAGCAGACTGAATCAGGGCAGGTCGATGGTCGGCGGGTTCCGCTCTGGCGTCTGCTCGTTGAAAAGATTCCCTTGTTTGTGCTTGTCACAGCTTTGAGCGCGGTTACCTTTATCGCTCAGCAAAGGGGTGGAGTCATGTCCGGGTGGCACAATGTCCCTCTCAAATACCGTCTTGCAAACGCTCTCGTTTCTTACGTTGCTTATATTTCAAAGATGGTATGGCCCACACGGCTGGCGGTATTTTACCCCCATCCTTTTAATAAGTTGCCAATCTGGCAGGTAGCGGCCTCGGCACTGGTACTACTGGCTGTTTCGGTCGCTGTATTGTGGTTCGCTCGACGTCGTAAATACCTGACGGTAGGCTGGCTCTGGTACCTCGGAATTCTTGTCCCTGTTATCGGCCTCGTTCAAGTCGGCTCACAGGCCATGGCCGACCGGTACACTTACCTGCCTTTCATAGGGCTCTTTATCATGATTGCCTGGGGCATGTACGAGTTGTTGGCAAACTGGCGATACCGAAGGATTACTCTTGGCCTGGCGGCGCTGGCCGTTCTTCTGGCTTTGGCGGTATGCACACGACTTCAATTGCGCCATTGGCGAAATAACAGCACTCTTTTTGAACGCGCTATCAATGTTACCGATAATAACTTCGTAATGAATAATAATTATGCCAATGTTCTAAAGAATATGGGACAGGTCGAAAAGGCAATCGAACATTTTAACAAAGCGCTTCGAATCAGGCCTGATTCTCCTGAAATTTATAACAACCTCGGAAATGCTCTTCGCAGGCTTGACAGGTTCGAGGATGCGGTTATGTATTACCAAAAAGCCCTGGAGCTGAAGGCATACTTTCCCCAGGCACGTTATAATCTGGCCGCTGAGCTGACCAGGCAGGGAAAGACAGATGAGGCCATCGAACAATATCGTCTGGCACTGCGATTGAGGCCCGATGATGTCGAAACACTAAGCGGCCTGGGCTTTGCTTTGGCCCAAAAGGGCCGCTTCGATGAGGCTATAGGGTATTATCAAAAAGCACTTGAACTTGAGCCTGACAACATAATTGCCCGCGGCCGATTGGGATTGACACTGGCCAGCCTTAAAAAGTTCGATGAAGCTATTGAGCAGTTTCAGATAGTGCTCGAAGCTGCTCCCGAAGATCTGGAAATGCACTGCAATGTCGGCATTCTTTTGGCCGCGCAGGGTAAAACCGATGAGGCCATAAAGGCATATCGCCGGGCCCTGAAAATCAATCCAAACTATACAAAGGCACGCAATCTGCTAAATGCCGCCGAAGCTGCGCAGAAAAATCGATAAGGACAGAGCTGATTGACACTTGAATAGAAGAATCGACAAATTTCGATGGATGCAGCTATTAGTGCTTGCGGCGGTTCATTTCCTGGTTGACATGTTCGGTGGTATGCTGCCCGCCATTTTGCCGGCAATCAGGACCGAATTTGGATTAAGCCTGTCGCTGGCCGGTATTCTTCTGGTCGTGCTGCATATTACCGGCAACGGCATTCAGACACTTACCGGCCATACACGCGCTGACAAGCGCGTGCCTTTGTTTTTGCATCTTGGGCTGATATTGGCCGCCGGTATATGTCTATTGGGTGTACTCCCTCGGTCAAGCGGTGCCTTTGCCTTAATGCTTTTACTGGCTGCGGTCAGTGGTTTAGGCATAGCGATAGTGCATCCGGAAGCGCTGCGGGCTGTTCACCGGCTTAGGACGATTCGCCCGGCCGTCAGCACAGCGGTCTTTATGGCAGGCGGCTTTCTCGGATACGCAAGTGGAGGAGCGATCTCTACTATTCTTGTCTCCAGGTTTGGTTTGCAGGGTTTATATCCTCTCATTCTTTGTCCCGCTGTCGGTATTTTGATGATCATATTCTTTAGAATCCGCATGGCCGTTGAGCCGAAAAGTGTTAGGATAAATAACACAGCTAAGCCTGAGAACCAATTTCCTTTCTGGCTTTTATATGCTATGGTTATGCCCGCAACCGTGTCTACCCTCTTTCTTGCTTCGCTGCTGCCGACGGTACTCAATGACCTTGGTTTTGAGCTTACTTTCGGGGGATTCTCAGTAACGATGTTTGGTCTGGGAGGGACCTTGGGCGTGTTTGTGTGGGTGGCTATCGCTCACAGGAAAGGCGAGCTTCCTTGTTCAATTGTTGCGTTTTTTCTTTCGGTCCCTTTCCTTATGACATACCTGATATTCATAGATAACAAAATGGCGATATGGTTGCTGTTTGGCCTCGGCTTTTGCTCAATCTCTGCTTACATATTGATGATTACCCTCGCCAGGGCCGCCACCGGACCCAACCTCGGACGGCGAATGGGTTTTATGGCGGGCGGTACTTGGGCGCTGGCCAATATTGTTTTTCTGGCTTTGCTGCGGGTTATAGAACAATTTGGTGCTGATACCATCCTGAAATTTACGCCTGTGGGTTATGTTCTTTCAGCAGTTTTTGGACTTTTCATTATGCTCAGGGCCCGCAGGCAGGCCGGCGGAAAATTGGCCGGCAAATAGCCGCCAATAGTCTTCTCGAAAAAGCATTTCAATCCAACTCCAGGGAAAAGGGATGGCGGAGTTGTCTTTTCAGAAAAAAAGTTTTACACAAAATGCGCTCCGGACTGTTATTATTAAGTGGAAACTGAGCATGTTCAGACTTTATATAAGGTTAGTTAGAGTGTAGCAAATGAAGCATTCAAAGCGAGCGGAGCTCTTTAGACAGGTGAAGGCCGACTATATCGATTTCCTGGCATCGGTGCTCTGGAAGCTCACCGGCGACAGAGAGCTTTTCACCGAGGCGATGCAGTATTCGCTCTTGGGAATGTGGCAGCATGTCGAGAAGCTAAACGGCAGGCAGGCCGGTTCTTACATCTATAGGATTGCCCTGACTGCAAATTCCAGGGCCTGGCGAAACAGGGTCGGCAGGAATGGCCAAATCAGCAAAGACCGCATCGGAGTCGAAGAAGGCCCGGACCGGAAAGTAAGCAACAGCGAATTGGCTGCAAAGGTAAGACAGGCCGTGGCCCAGCTCCCGGCCAAACAGGCAAAGGCGATTGTGATGAGATATTTCGAGCAGCAAAATTACCAGGCCGTCGCCGAGAAATTGAACTGTACCCAGGCCGGGGCAAGGTCACACGTATCCAAGGCGATTGCGACTTTGAAAAATAAGTTGGCGACTTTGAGGGATTAAAATGATGCACGAAAATATTGAAGAAATCCTGAACAAGTTAGGCACAGAAGATGTGCCTCCCGAAGCAAGCCAGATCGCCCGCGAAATCTCAGAAGATTTCAGCGAGACTTTGATGCGACCAAAACGACACATTCTCCTGGAGTATATTATGAAAAGCCGAATCACAAAACTGGCCGCTGCGGCGGTGATAATTATTGCGGTTCTTGTGGTCATTAACAATATAGATAGCTCCAGTGTCGCCCTTGCCGGTGTCCTCGAGAAGGTAGAGCAGGTGCACGCATTTATGTACAAAATGAAGATGCAGGTGACCGGAGCTATGATGCAGGGTACGCCCTCCCTTGATATGGATCAGGAGGCCACAATAATTATCTCGACGGATCAGGGTATGAAAATGGAAATGACAATGACCGACTCCAACAGCGGCGAGCAAACGATTCAGCAAATGTATGTCCTTCCCGAGGAAAAGGCGATGGTTATGATTATGCCTCAGCAGAAAAAATATGTCCGCTGGGACTTCAATGACGAGTTACTTGACAGGATGAAGAAACAGAGCAACGACCCGCGGGAAATGATAAAGAAAATATTGAACTACGAGTACACCAAGCTGGGCCGGTCCGTAATTGACGGCGTAACGGTTGAAGGGTTTGAGACGACGGACCCCGCGGTTTACGGCGGCGTAATGGGAGATAGCATCAAGATCCGTCTGTGGGTGGACGTTATAACCTGGCTGCCTGTGCTTACGGAGATGGATATAGAGATAAGTGAACAGATGCGGATACAGGGTGTTATTTACGATTACCAGTGGGATATTCAGGTGGATGAAAGCGAATTTGTGCCGGTCATACCGGAGGATTTCGAGCCATTACTGGCCGGCGGTATGAAGATGCCGGAGATGAGTGAAGAGGCGGCTGTCGAGGGCCTCAGACTCTTTGAAGAATTCTCCGGTAAATATCCCGAAAACCTCAATTTGCTTACTATTATGCAGCAGGTCAACGAACTCATAAAAAGTCAGAGCCCGGCTGCCGAGCAATTTCGAGAGAAGCTGAAGCAGAACGAGTCAGAAGAAGAGAAAGTAACAGCACTAATGGATATAATGCGGCCGATTCAGTCAATTGGTATGTTCTACATGATGCTGGTGCAGGACAAAAAGGACCCTGCATACTACGGCGACAGAGTCACGGCTGAATTTCCACACGCCGTGCTGATGCGCTGGAGGGTTGAAGACGGCAGCTACCGGGTTATCTTTGCAAACTTGACCGTCGCAGATGTTACGGCCGATGAGTTGACTGAGCTTGAAGCCGCGCCTCTAAACATCAAGCCAACCGCCATCAGGCCTCAGCCTACGGATGGTACGCCCGTTGCCTTTTTTGCCGACGTAGAACTGAGCTGGATGCCGGGGGCGTATGTGAAAGAGCACAAAGTGTACTTCGGGACGGAGGCGGACGAACTCTCACTGTTGGCTGAGGTGACCGATTCCTGTAGCGTCACGGCACCGGCCTTGGAAAAGGCCACAACGTATTTTTGGTGTGTCGACGAGGTCCAGCCCGATGGCTCGGTCGCAGCCGGGGACGTCTGGAGCTTCAACACGGGCAAGCTGGTCGGCTGGTGGAAACTTGATGGCGATGCTAACGACAGCTCCGGCAGCAGAAACCATGGAACCGTAAATGGTGACCCGAATCAGGTTATAGGCCAAATAGGCGGCGCTCTGCAATTTGATGGGATTGATGACTATATCCGGACTGATTATGCAACAGACCTGCCTGCCTGGACCGTAGCGTTCTGGGTAAATAGCCCTGCCGCCCCTAAAAAAGCGGCGCCGTCTGGACCGGTTCACCGGGAAAATAATTTGCAGATCAGCTGGAACCACTCTTCTGCAGATTTCAGCGGAGCGGCAGGTTTGCGCGTTGCAGACCAATGGTATGCTGCAAGCTTCTCAGAATTAGAAGCCAACCAGTGGTATCACCTTGCAGCCACGTATGATGGAGAGAATCTCAAGGCATACACGAACGGCGTTCTGATTACGGACAATCCCGACCCCTCAGGACCGCCGGACAAGGAATCGGCAACCTTGAAGTTTGCAAAACATGCTAACTACGGGGACCATTTCGAAGGGACCATTGATGATGTTCGCATCTATAGTTATGACCTGAGTGCCGATGAGGTGGCAGCGATCTATTCAGACCGGAAAGAGGAGAAATAATCTTTATCACATATGAAGGTATCATTCGTCCATAATGATACTTTACCCTGTCAGGCCGGGCTTGTTTGGCTCGGCCTTTTTAATTGATTATTGTTGAGATTACTTTGCTGAGTTCGCAATGGTCAGTTTTTATCTACAATCCCCACGACTTGGCGAAGGCGCTGAAGCTGCGGTCGAAAGTTTTTTCGACGCTGTCAGGGAAGCAGCAGCCGGGAAGCTGCTTGCTCGATAAATGATAGCTTATACACTCACAGCATACTCCCTTTTTGTCGCAGCCAGGATATGTGCAATTGCAATTTCTAAGATTTTGCTCCTTTTTACATTCCATAATTAAACGTCTCCTTATGAAATTGATATCATGGTTTAAAGAGTATTTTAATCTTTAATCGGCAGTTTGTAAAGATTTATACTCAACGGCGGCACACTCAACTTGCGGGAGATTTTAGAACCTGTTATTTCTTTAATTGTTACGTTCGGTTCTTTGCCCGGCTCATTATAGGCCATAGGGTCGGAGTGTGCAATTTGCCACAACCGTGCCTTGCCGGTTAGTTTGACTCCTTTGAATTCCATCGGCAGTTCCAGTTCGTTCTCTGTGGGATTGACGATTGCTATGGTCAGGGCCTTGCGGTCGCTCGTCCAGGCCGCTGACACATCAAGCGGATAAGCATCACCTGTTATTGTCACCGGGATAGTCCCGAAGTGATCGTGGTAAAGTTTCAAAACCAGACCCGTCGTCTCAAAGGCAGCCGCCGTCTTACTGGTCTTGATACAGCCGATGACGTTCACCGTCTGCGCGTAGTTGGCCATAAACATAATATCGGAATGCCGGAAGTATTCGTGCAGCCCTCTGGCTATCCCCAGGCCGTCTTTGTGGAAATAGCGCGTCCCCAGTTCGCCGAACACGTGCGGCCCGTACCAGTAGTTCCATTCGGTCATCGCGATGCGGATATCCTTGCCTTTCAGCGTGTCCAGTTTCTCACGGAGATCCCGATGGAATTGCACCTTTCTTTTGATATTGTCCGGGATTTGCGATGTATGTTCCAGCAGGTCTTTTCTTTCCTGGCAGTAGAAATGCTCGGCAATCTGGTCGATATGATTGGAGCAGCTCCGCAGCAATCCTTCGCTCCAGGACCCGGCATTGCCCGAGGCTATCGGCACAATATCGGGGTCGACCTCGCGCATCTTGTCCACCACCCAGTTGTGCTTGAGAACATAGTGATTCAGCCTCATATAGCCAAGCTGCCACGAACCGAACATTTCGTTGCCGATACACCAGTAGCGAACGTTAAAAGGTTTCGTGTCACCGTTTTTCGCCCGAAGAGCACCCATGAGCGTATCGGTCGAGCCGTTGGAGTATTCCAGTTGAGCGGCGGCTGAGTACGCATCGCCAAAACCCGTGTTCACCGTTACCAAAGGTTCCGTGTTGACCAGACGGCAGAAGCGAATAAATTCGTTGAAGCCGAAGTCGTTGTGCTCTACGCCGGTCCATGCGGGATTTGTGCGAGGTGGCCGTTTGTCCCTGTCCCCGATACCGTCCCTCCAGTCGTAGCCGCTGACGAAGTTCCCGCCTGGCCAGCGGTAAAGCGGCGCGTTAAGTTCCTTCAGCACTTTCAGCGTATCGGACCGCATACCCTCGATATTGTCCGCCGGCATCAGCGAAACCGTACCGACGAAACAGGCCCCCCGCCCGATGACTTCGATTTGCAGCGTCGCACGCTCGGTGTCGCTGACCGCGCGAAAGTGTAGCGGAGACTTCACATAACGATCCGCGGTGCAGGCGATCCCCTCGTTCTGGACTCCCTTATCGCCCCAGCGAAGCGAAACTCGAACCGTCGTCTTGCCTGTCGCAGGCTTGATCCAGACGTACCCGACGTACTCTTTGCCTTTGCGCAAAGCCAGATCATGCTGTGCGATCCCGCCGCCCGGCGCGATCAGCGGCGTGTGCTCGCCGACGAAGGA
>JAUWLI010000048.1 GCA_030613765.1 Phycisphaerae bacterium | reverse complement strand
ATAGGAAATATGATTGCCTTCATCTTTATCGGGACGATACTTATTGAAGCTATCGGTGCGGTCAGTATCTTCGGGATGTGGGGTGATCGCGTAGATAATATTCAGCAGCAGTGGTACTATAGTATCTTTCATTCAATCAGTGCATTTTGCAATGCCGGCTTTAGTTTGGACAAGAATAGCTTCATCGACTATAAAGGAAGCTGGGGCATCTATGCAGTGATTTGTCCGCTGATAATCATGGGTGGACTCGGCTTTAGTGTGCTCTACGACCTGGCCCACATTGCAGTCGAAAGGATAAATCGATTCTGCAAAAAATGTTTCCATACGCACTACAGGTTTTCGATGGAAGCACCGACAAGGATGCGGCTGCAAACCAAAATTGTTCTCAGCACAAGTGCCTTCCTGATAGTTCTGGGCGCCCTGGCTATCCTGTTGTTTGAGCGCTACGCAGGCAGTTATGATACCGATTCAAATACCGGTGTTCTCGGGGCTTTGTTTCAGTCGATTACAGCCAGGACGGCTGGGTTTAATACAATCAAAATCTCGGCACTATCGGCTTCGAGCAAACTTGTCTTGATTCTGCTTATGTTCATCGGGGGCTCGCCGGGCTCGACCGCGGGAGGAATAAAGACCGTCACGCTGGCAGTGGTAATAATGACTGTTTATGCGACCCTTAGAAAACGCGAGGAAGTAGAGATGTTTAAGCGTTCGATTCGGGTAGTTGTTGTCGGCAGGGCGGTTACTGTTACGCTGCTTTTCGTCGCTGTTTTGTTCGGCGCCTCGTTGGCCCTTAGTATCACCGAAAATATAAACGGTTTTACCATGTCGGATATTATGTTCGAGGCGGGCTCGGCACTGGGGACTGTCGGCCTGACAACCGGCATTACACCTGACTTGACAACCGCCGGCAAATTGATTATTATTGCCACGATGCTTATCGGTAGACTCGGCCCCTTGACACTATTGGCGGCGTTGACGTTTAATTTGAAACCGGCTCAATACAATTATCCGGATGAAGCGATAATTGTCGGCTGATTCGTGGCTCAGGTCACGAAATTTAGGAGCTAATAATATGAAGCGGTTTGCTGTAATAGGATTGGGGCGGTTCGGACAAAAACTGGCCATAGCGCTGGCAATGAGCGGGGCTGAGGTCATCGCAATCGATAGAAATAGAGAGCAAATCGAGTTGATTCGAGACCAGGTAAGTCTTGCCGTCCGCCTCGACAGCACAGACGAGGAAGCCCTGAAGGCACAGGGCATTGATAAGATTGATGTCGCTATTATAGGCATAGGCCAGGAAGGCTTTGAATCGGCGATTCTGACGGTGGTGAACCTGCGGCAAATGGGCGTAAAAAAGATTCTGGCAAGGGCCGAAAGCCCCGTCTCAGGCGAGGTCTTCTCCAAGGTAGGCGCAACAGACGTAATTTATCCCGAAATCGAGTCGGCCCAAAGATGGGCATATAAACTTATCGCCCCGCAAATCGGCGAAAAGATAGATTTCGCACCGGGCTATAGCCTGGCCCGTGTAACAGCACCGGCAAGTTTCGACGGTAAGACCGTTATGGATTTGCAGTTGAGGCAGAAGTACAAAATCAACCTTGTCGCAATCAAGCGGGACGAGCACCGCAAGAAAAAGAAGTCTGAGAACGCCGCAATTATCAATGTCCCCATGCCAAGCACTGTGGTTTACCAGGACGATATTCTGATGGTCGCCGGCTCCGACGCCGACCTAGCAAAACTGCCGCAGGAATAAAGGCGATACATTAGATTCCACTTCCGCCGGTGCGAAATAAGAAACTGTCAGAGCTTTCGGTATTTTCTTAGCATATCGAGCAGATTTTGCATATCTTCGGGCAGGGGGGCTTCGAATTTTACCATCTCGTCACTTATCGGGTGCTTGAATTCGAGCGTGGAGGCATGCAGGGCAAAGCGGCTTACGATCGGCTCTTCAACAGCGGTTTCCTCGTCTTTTAATTGCCAGGGATAAACGAGCTTGCCGCCATACATATCGTCGGCAACTATGGGGTGCTTTATATGCAAGAGGTGTACCCTTATTTGATGTGTTCGGCCGGTTTTAGGGGCCAGCTTCAACAGGGAAAAGCCGCGAAAACTTTCGATGGTCTCGTAAAAAGTAATTGATTCCTTACCAACTTCCGGCCTGATTGCGTACTTTTCTCTTGCTCTTGGGTGCACACCTAATCGCGCACTTATGCGGTCGGCCGTCAGCTCAGGCACACCATGGACAATGGCAAAATAAGTTTTGTTGACCTGCCGGCGTTCAAACTGCTTTGCAATCTTCCACTGGGCGATATCATTTTTGGCAACGACCATAACGCCGGTCGTGTTTCTGTCGAGCCGATGCACGATACCGGGACGGAATTCACCAAGCCCGCTCGACAGCTTGTCGGAATAAAAGGCGAGGGCGTTTACCAGAGTTCCGTGAGTGTTGCTGCGGGCAGGGTGAACAACCATATCAGCCTGCTTGTTGAGAACAATTATGTTCTCATCTTCATAGATAATATTCAACGGGATATCTTCAGGCAAAATCTCCTTGCTCGGAAGCTGAGGTAGTGTCAAATCGATTGTATCACCGGGGCTCAGCTTAAAGCTGGGCTTGACTATTTTGCCGTTGACCTTGACGGAACCTGCTCCGATTTGCTTCTGGATCATAGCCCTGCTGAAGTTACTGAACCGGCCGTGGAGATATTTATCCACCCTCCGTTCTTTGATTGAGCTTCCCACTTGAAGCGTCAAGGGGCCACTGCTCTCATCTGGAATTTCGCTTTGTGAATTATTCGCCGGGCACATTTGTGTCAACGACCCCCAATACATTATTTGGCGCCTGGGGCCGCAGCTTGATGTTGAGAGACTCGGAGACGGCGTTTGGTTCAGGCTGTATTTTGACATCGGGAACCACAATGCCGGGATTTGGTTCAGGACCAATCATGACTTCAGGAACCACAGGGAAACGATTCGGTTCGTCGATGGGTCTTAGCGGGATCGGCGGAAACATGTCAGTCATGTCAGGAACAGGCGGTTTTGGTATTGGCGCCGGCTTAAAGACTATCTTTTTCCGGTAATCGGCCATTGTTTCCAGACGCCACTGTGCCCTGGCAACGGTTGTCGTACCTTCGAAGTCGCTGTTTTCAATGAGGTCACGATATATCTGCTCTGCCTCACCGAAGTTACCGATTTCCTCTTCACAAAGTCCGAGGCCGAATTTTGCCATCGCCATCAATGAAGGATTGGTTGCAGCCTTCGAGACGGCATTTATATATGCAATCTTTGCACCGTCGATGGCCGTTAGCAGATCTGCCTGGCTCACGCTCTCCGGGCGGTAGTGCACCGCTGCACGCAGGGATTCTGCACGCTTAATGAGCGCGAGAGCGGCCATGTTCTCGTCTTTGGCACCTCCGGCAGCGGTTCCCAGATCAACGGCGGTCTGGTCGAGCATATACGAAGTATCCATCCCTCTGGATTGTGACATAAGGACCTGCATTTTGTTTTGCGACAGTTTGGTGATAAGGCTGGTAAATGCGAGTTGTTGTTCAACCGATTCAACTTTTGTTTTACGCCAGTACCACAGAGCTGAGACTACGACCAGGACGGCAACTGCCGAGACAATGATAGCTATTTTTCCATTGTCCCGGGCCCACTGCGGAAAATTCGCAATCCATTCGGCCAATTCATTAGTTTTTAGTTCGTGTCGATGGTCAGACTTCATTTTTTCTGCGTCTCTTTCTTAAAATAGCTTGCTAAAGTAATATTCAATTATAGGCTTAAATCAAGATTGTAACAAAATATCTTTTGTCTTGCAACAAGCCTGTTCTCCGATTAAAATTTTCTCCTGTTAGAAATCCAGACACGTCCTGCGTCCATTTCTAACGCTATTTAGCTAAAAATTACTCGAAAGGGCACAGATGTTCAAAATAAAAGCGAAAGTAAAAAGTCAAAACTTCCCACTTTTTGCTTTTTATTCGCTGGTTCTGGCCGGCTTGCTTTGTGCCGGCGGCACATCAAGCGCTACAGAAGGCGTTTTGGACCCTGCCAAATATATCGGCATTGACGAAATCAGGCCCGGTATGAAGGCGTATTGCCTTACCTGCTATAGCGGCACGAAGATTGAAAAATTTGACATGGATGTTATAAGCATAATCCGCAATTACGAACCCGGAAGGGATTCGATTCTGGTCCAGGGCACTGATGAGCGTTTTATCCACACGGGTCCCGTATGGGGCTGCAGCGGTTCGCCGGTCTATATCGAAGGCCGGCTGGCGGGCGCGTTAGCCACCGCGTATACTTACAGCAAGGACCCGCTCTATGGTGTTACGCTAATCAAGGACATGCTCAGGGTGGGCGGTGTCGACCGGCCGAACGCAAGCGCAGCCCAACACGGCTACTCACTGGACTTTTCCAGGCCGATTGATTTTGCCCAGATTGATAAGCTAATTACAACACCCCACTTCCGGGGAAAACGCGGCCCGGCCGGTATCGCTGCTTTGCCCTGTCCGCTGGTCACATCCGGTCTGCCGGCCCAGGTCTCCGAACAGTTAAACGCCATGGTCGAACCTCTCGGACTTGCCGTCGTTTCCGGCGTCGGGGGCGGCGCAGGCGTCAACAAAGACCTAAATGTTCAGTTGGCGCCGGGGAGCTGTCTGGTCGTGCCTTTAGTGGCCGGCGATATAACAATGGAAGCAGTTGGGACGGTAACCGAAGTCGTTGGTGACAAGGTGTATGGCTTCGGGCACAGCTTCCTCGGCTATGGGCAGGTTAATTTGCCGATGGCCACCGGGCAGGTGCACACCGTCGTATCAAGCATAGCCCGCTCTGTTAAGCTCGCCAGTGCGATCAAAACAGTCGGTGCCCTGACAAGGGATGAGTCGACGGCGGTCTTCGGACGAATCGGCGCAAAGCCGCACACGTTCCCGCTGACGATAACTATTGACGATTACAGAGACAGCGGCAAACAAGTATACAACTGCCAGGTTGCTCATAATAAGTCGCTTACTCCAATGCTGCTGCGTTCGGTTGTGACCGGAGCAGGTATGCGGTTCGGCGAGCTGCCCCCCGACCATATGATTGAGTATAAGGTGGCTATCGGCGTTGAGGGTGCCGAACCGATTACCTTTGAAAATATCTCCACCGACATGGGCCTGCTTGAGATGACAATGGAAAGTATTAGTCCGGTTGCGATGCTCATGAATAATCCATACAAAAAAGTCGATATAAAATCAGTCGATTTTGATGTTCGCATAGTGCCGAAAAGCATTGTATCACATATATGGTCGGTCGATTTGTCCGGTTCAACAGTCAAGGCAGGCCGGAATCTCGATATCGAAGTAGTGCTCGAATCCGTCCTGGCGGGAAAGAAAAAATACCAGTGCAGCTTCCAAATACCCAGGACCCTGGCACCCGGCAGATATGAGCTGACTATCTGCGGCGGGTACGGCTATGAGATGTTTCTAAGAAAAGCCGCGACATACAAATTATTAGCCCTGGATTTGGACTCCTTGCTGGAGGGCTTGAGGTATCTTCTTAGTCTCGGCAGAGGTAAATTGTATTGCATTTTGGCATTACCGCCCGGCGGTGTTGCGATAGAAAAGGCAGAACTGCCGGACTTGCCTGCCACGAAGATGCTCATTTTACAGAACCCGAAAAGAACGCTGAGAATACAGCCATATCCGCATTGGCTCGAAAAAAGTTTCGATACCGGCACAGTCGTTATCGACAGGAAGATTATACGGATAACCGTAGAAAAATAAGACGCGATGCACGAAACGCAATACGAGATACGAAGTATGATATTTTTGTTT
Organism: Phycisphaerae bacterium; assembly: GCA_030613765.1. The sequence goes on along the minus strand of JAUWLI010000048.1, from coordinate 6,586 downwards.
GAGGAATTGTTATGAAATACGAATTTCACGTTAATCGCAGATTCGCACTTTTAGTATTGACTTTGGTTTGTTTGATTTCCAGTTCCGCTTCTCTGGCGGTTAACAGCAAGATTGCACGTCACGCCAGCAGTTCAGATTTTTTGAAGGGCGAGACGGAAAATATTGTGATTGGCTCACGAGGAACTATTCAGCTCGGCAGCGCCTGGGAGGCGCCGGTTAAAGAGTTTGAAGATGTTTGGTCGATTAACAGTATCGTTGTAAGCGGTGGGACGGTTTACATCGGAACAAGCCCCAACGGCGGTATCTATAAATACAGTCTCGGCAAACTGACAAAGATTTATCCGGAGAAATCAGAGAAAAAACCGGCCCGCAAAAAGGCCAAAAAGGACAAGGATGCAAACACCCCTGGTGATGCCAATACCGTAGTTGACAAGGAGTACTTGTCGAACGAGCATATCTTCGCGATGACAACCGATGTTGCAGGCAGGCTTTTAGCCGGGATAAGCGGCGACAAATGCAGGCTCTGCCGCTTCAAAAATGACAAATATGAAGTGATTTTCGAGCTGGATGAGGACAAGTACATCTTCGCCATTGCGGTCGATGCCGGGGGTAATATTTATCTGGGAACCGGGCCCGAAGGAAAGGTTTACAAGCTCGAGTCGTCGGGGAAAAAACCACAGGTTGTTTACGACAGCCAGGACAAAAACATACTCGCACTTGCTATTGGGCAGGATGGCTTTGTTTACGCCGGAAGCGACAGCCGGGGACTCGTATACAAGATAAACCCGCGCACCAAAACAGCAACGGTACTATACGACAGCGACGAACCGGAAATTACAGCATTATTATTTACCGAAGACGGCGTTTTGCACGCAGCCGCGACATCCGCCAAGATTGTCGGGGCACAGACCAAATTTGCCGCACAGTCACCTTTTGCCGGTAAGCCTGAAGCAAAACCGCCAAAGACGACAAGCGATGCCAAAGGCGGACTGAAGCTTAAAATTGCAAATATAAAAGGAGCAATCAGTAAAATGCCGTCCAAAGGACCGACACCGCCGCGCAAGCCGGCCAGGCCGGGCCAGGCAAGCTACATATACAAAATAACCAGCGACGGTTTCGTGACAAATGTATTCAGCGAGGCAGCGGTTTTCTTTTGCCTGGCCGAACAAGACAAATCTCTGCTTGTCGGCACCGGAAACAACGCCCAGCTTTTCACCGTAGACCCGGCTTCGGAGCAGCAGACGATTATCTACGAGGACAAACAGGCATCACAGATAACAGCAATAAAAGTCCGCAAAGACATTGTGTATCTTGGCACAGCGAATCCTGCAAAGTTGATAAAGTTAGGCTCCGGCTTCGCTTCCAAGGGGACTTACCTTTCCGACCTTATCGATGCCGGCCAGCCGGCCAAGTGGGGAAAGCTGCAAATCGAAGCCGATATTCCCCGGGGCTGCAACGTCCGGATGGCCTCTCGAAGCGGAAACGTCAAAGATGTAAACGACCCGACTTTTTCTAAATGGACCGAGCTTGTGGAAGTAACACAGCCCGTCCAACTGCGATGCCCGCCCGGCAGGTTCTGTCAATATAAGCTTGTATTGCAAAGCAACGGACCAAAAACTCCGATTATAAGGGAAATTGCCGTTGCCAGCAGTGTGCCGAATTTGGCGCCGAAAGTCCGATCGGTCGGCGTCAGCAGAATCGAAACGGCCGGCAAAAAAGGAACTTTCAAAATCAGCTTTAAGGCCGAAGATGACAACGGCGACAAGATGATTTACAAAATAGATTTTAGAAAAATCGGAAGAACAAACTGGATTGAACTTAAAGACGAACTCGAAAAAGCCACCTTCGAATGGGATGGGAAGACCGTAGAAGACGGCCGGTACGAGGTAAGAGTGACCGCAAGCGATGAAAGAAGCAATACCACCGCAACTAAATTAACGGGCAGCAGAATTAGCGAGCAGGTAATAGTTGATAACACCGCGCCGGTTATTAAAAAACACTCTATCTACAAAGGTAAAAAAAGCATAACACTGAAGCTGCTCGTATCGGATGATTTCAGCGCAATCGGCAGGCTCAATTATACCGTCGACAGCAATGAAAAGTGGAAAGGTACTATGCCCGACGATATGGTCTACGATACTACGGATGAAGATTTTACGATTGTGATTAACAAACTGGAGGCCGGCGAGCATATAATCGCAGTCAGAATCGCTGACAGCGTCGGCAATATAATCTATAAAACTTTCGAGGTCAATGTCTCGTGAGTCGTGATTAATAAATTCCGCCTTTGGTGAATTCGGGCACGGGGCACAAATTGTGCGATACATCAAATTTGAACAAATCGTTGATACCGTAGAATCGCTTTGCACGGCAGCCGCCCACGAGCTGCCCGATGATGTTTTAGCCGCCATCCGCCATGCTGCACAAAAAGAAACCAATCCCGCCGCCGCAAACATACTAAATCAGCTCATCGAAAACGCCCGCATAGCAAAGGCTGAATCAATACCGCTCTGCCAGGATACCGGCCTTGCTGTAGTCTTTGTTGAGCAGGGCGCAGACGTCGCCGTAAAGCCTCCTCCGTCAAGCCAGGTTCAGGCGACTCTGCTCGACGCAATCAACGCCGGAGTTGCCGCCGGTTACGAAAAAGGATACCTGCGAAAAAGCGTTGTCACCGACCCTCTTAACAAACGCACCAACACCCGGTCAAACACACCCGCTATAATTCATCATACGGTCGTACCAGGCAAGACGTTAAAGCTGACCGTTATGACTAAAGGCGGAGGCTGCGAGAACAAGAGCCAATTCAAAATGTTCAAACCCACGGCGGAAAGAAAACTGATAATTGATTGGATTGTTGATGTCGCCAGGCACGCCGGTGCTGATGCCTGCCCGCCGTTTGTTGTTGGCGTAGGGATTGGCGGCGATTTTGAACTAAGCTGTCTGCTCAGTAAAAAGGCACTGTGCCGAAACCTCACATCCAAAAACAGCGACGATTTCTATGCAAAGCTCGAAACGGACTTGCTCTCGGCAATCAATGCACTCGGCCTCGGTCCGCAGGGGCTCGGCGGCGACACTACAGCCCTTGCCTGTTTAGTCGAGACCGCACCGTGTCATATAGCATCGCTGCCGGTGGCGGTAAACATCGAATGCCACAGCCACCGGCACAAATCAGCCGTTATTTAACCGGCTGTTCGATAATGTCAGCCATACCAACGTCGATATATTGCCCGCCGCTCGTCTGACGGCAGCGAACAGCCAGGCAGTTACGCCCGGCTTTTAAGGCCCGGCAAGCCTTTTCGCTTATAGAAGCCGTGATATAATCCGAAGTGTGTCCTTTCAGCTTCGCCGCCAGCACACCGTTGATATAAATCTCGGCGTCCTCATCATGGTGAATTTGAAGATGCGGTTGGCCAAATTCTTTATCCTTCAACTCAAACGTTCGACGCAACCAAATGTCCGACGTCTTCCACTCGGTCCGCACGACAGCGCCAGGTGTGCTTTTGGTGCCGAATCCCCCGACGCCCTTCTTCCAGGAAGAATCGCCGAATCCGGGGTTTTCCCATCCGCCACGGGGCCTGCTCGTTGTGTAACTCCATTCGATACCCTGCTCCTGGGATGTCGGCACAATCGTTTTGATTATCGGGGGCGGCAGGTAAAGCTTGCGGGCGGCTTCGACCATCTGTTTAGCGTCCGCTTTTATCATCGCCCGGTCGTAGGTCATATATCCGTTGACCTCAATCTCCACATCCGTAGTCTGGGTGTACACAGCGGCTGAAAGCCCCCTACCAATCAGCGGTCGAAGATTGCCCAGCAAAGCCACGTAAGCTTTCGTCAGGTCCGACCTGGTTTCATAGCTGCGATAACCCCAGTTTTTCTCAGCCTGCCACGTATGCCCTTTAACCGGCAGACCAAGACCGCCGAACTCGCCCAGCACCGCTACCCGCTTTTCCTCGTTCGGAGGTCTCGCAGGACCGGGATAGCTGTGAATATCGCGCACGTCGCCGGATTCTTTGTTCGCCCAGCCGCTGGACTCGTTCACCAAACGCGTCGGGTCCCACTTTTTAACCAAAGCCGAATAGCGCGGCGTGTCATGCTGTCCCCACCCCTCGTTAAACGGCACCCACATAACAATGCTGGGATGATTGCGAAAATTGTCAACGAGCCGTTTCAGCTCCAGCTCGAACTGCTTACGGGCTTCATCCCCTTTATTATTGCCGTTAGGCATGTCCTGCCAGACCATCAAACCTAACTTATCACACCAGTAGTATAGTCGCGCCGGTTCTATCTTGACGTGTTTTCGAAGCATATTACAGCCGATTTTCTTCAACACCTCGATGTCGTAGCGAAGGGCCTTGTCCGTTGGTGCCGTATACAATCCATCCGGCCACCAGCCCTGGTCCAGAGGGCCATACTGAAACAGCGTCTTGTTATTCAAACACAACCTATTTGTCCCGTATTGGTCCTTCCTGACTGAAATCTTGCGCATGCCGAAGTAGCTGCCAACTTTGTCACGGGTTTTGCCCTCTTTCACCAGCTTCACTTCGAGGTCATAAAGGAAAGGCGAATCCGGTGACCAGAGCTTTGGATTTTCTATCTTGATTGTACATTTATTTAACCCGGGTGTACCACCGGATATCTGTAAATGACCCTTGCCTTTAACTTTAGCATTTAATTCATATTGGCTGATGTCGCCTGCGGTATCAACTTCGACGTGTACGCTGCTGTTATCAATATCGGGGACAATCTTTATAGCCTTGATATATGTTTCAGGCACCGGTTCCAGCCAAACGGTCTGCCATATTCCAGTAACCGCCGTGTACCAGATACCGCCCGGTTTCTTCACCTGCTTACCGCGGGGCTGGTTGCCGGCATTTGTCGGGTCCCAAACAGACAGAATAATCTCCTGCTTCCCCGATTTTTTCAGCGCATCGGTGATATCGAATGTAAACGCATCGTATCCGCCCTTATGCTTGCCGACCTCTTCGCCGTTGATCCAAACCGTTGTATCCCAGTCAACCGCACCAAAGTGCAGCAGGACTCGCTTTCCCTTCCTCCACCCGCCGGATACCTTAAACGTCCGCCGATACCACAGCCGGTTATCTTCACTCACGGGCTTCATCACACCCGACAAAGCCGATTCAACAGGAAACGGTACGAGAATCCGGCCATCGAATTCTTCCGGCTGCTGCGCATCCTTGGCCACAATGGCATAGTCCCATAATCCATTGAGGTTCTGCCAGTACTTGCGGACCATCTGAGGCCGGGGATACTCACGGTGGGCCTTGCCCGGTGAAACATCCCTTGCCCATTGCGTCATAAGCGGCCCTTCAGCCGGTTTCCACCTCGCCAACACCGACGAGCTGACGCACAAAACCGTGCATATCAGGACCAAATACCAAACCTTGCTTAAAACACAATCTCTTTTGCTGCGCTTTGCTGCCATCTTTCTATCTCCTAAAATTTATAGGTCAAATCCTTTGCTTTTTTCACAAGAGGAAGCACTTTTTTATCTATATCGGATTCGCCCTCCCCGACCTTTACTTTATATAAGTGCCAATCTTCGACATGCTCAATCTTCCCATTGTCTGCCGGGATCTTTACCAGTGGCCCTAACGTCTCGAATTCCAGCTGCTCATCATTGGTGAACGTCTCGGTATTGCAGCCCATATCGGGATACGTTGCACCGGGAATGTAAGGGTATTGTTTAAGGAAAAGCTCGCCTTTGAGGTAATAAGCTCCCCACCCGACTTTATTGAGTATGCCGGCCTTTTGCTTCTTGGCATTTTTGGGGTCCTGTTTGAGCTGTATATATTTTGTCCCCCATATCCATCGCGGGTCACTCATATCCGTGTAACTCCAGAGCACTAAAGGTCGCGCCGGAAGCAGAAACTCAGGATGAGCACCAAAAGGTTCCTGCGGCAGTATGAGCCTTCCCCCCTGTGCCATAACAGTCATCGCCCAGCACGCCGCCTCGATCTCCCACATGTTCTTGTTTGTCAGCCGGTGAAGCACGCGGGCGCTGTTGGTTTTCGGATCGAGGGTGACCTCGATTTCCTTTACTATACCTGTCTCGGGCTCGACGTCCTGCGTAAGCGTTAACGTCGTTCCGTTCCACTTATACTTAATAGTTGAGTTATCGAGAGAGTAGGTCCTCACAATATGTTCCGGGGCGTGCCACAATCGGTGCCCGCCGTAGATTCGCCATTCATCGCCGCCGGTCTTGCCCACCTGGTCTTTGTATTCGTTGAGCAGGTTCTGTCCGCCGATAAATCCAAACCGCATAATCCTGGGCCCCACATCCGTCGTCGCGATAAGTTCTACCTGGCCGTTGCTTAGCTTAATGCAATTGGGCCATCCCGCGTAAGAGACTTTCTCCATTTTTAACTTCCTTTCCGGCCGAACTCTTCGTATGCCAAACACTTCCGGCCCCGACATAAGGACCAGCGCCAAACCAATCCCCACAACTGCACTGTTAACACTAAACACCTTTGTTAGACTTCTCATTTTGTGTCCTCCATATAAACTTGTTCCTTATTTACTAACACTTTACTTCCGGCTTCTCCAAAATACACCCATACCCTCCATC
>JAUWLI010000014.1 GCA_030613765.1 Phycisphaerae bacterium | reverse complement strand
CAAATAAACTGACCGATGCCCGCCTGCGTCTGACCTTAACCGGCGGGCCAATGGCCGAATCGGAAGAGCAGCGTCACCCAACGCTTCTTATCACCGCCACAAACATCCAACCTTATCCAGACGAATATTATAAAAATGGCGTCCTTGTCGTGCTGTGCCCATTCAGGCAAAATCCCTTTGAGCCGACATGCGGGCACAAGACAACAAGTTATTTTTCGCGTATGATTGCGCTAAAATGGGCGCACCAGAGAAGAGCGACCGAGGCGATATGGTTTACCGTAGATAATAGCCTGGCTGAGGGCTGCATAAGCAATGTGTTCCTGGTCAAAGATTCGGTGCTATACACTCCGCCGATTGAAACGCCGGTACTTCCAGGGGTAGCGAGGAAGACCGACTGCCAGATCGCCCTGAAAAATACCATAAAATTGGTTGAAAAAAACCTCTATATAGACGATTGTTTAGCCGCCGACGAGGCCTTTCTGACGAATGTAATTATGCAGATTATGCCGATAAGCAGGATAGAGAAGCACGCAGTAGGCAACGGCAAGGTCGGGGCGATGACTAAAAAGTTGCAAAAGAGCTTCAAAGAACTTATCAAAACCGCATGCAGGCAAAGAAAATGAAGATAAAAGACATTGCAGCAGCTATTGAGAAAATAGCGGCCCTAAAATTGGCGCAGGACTGGGACAATGTGGGTCTGCTCATCGGCGATGCGCAACGCAATGTAAAAAACATTCTGCTGACAATCGATGTAACCGACGATGTTGTCGCTGAGGCAAAAAGATTAAAAACCGACCTGATTATAAGCTATCATCCCGTGATATGGGACGGCCTGAAACAAATCACAGCCAACGGCCCTACAGGTGCTATCTATAATTTGATAAAAGCAAGGATTGCAGTTTTCTCGATACATACCGCTTTGGATGTTGCCATAGGTGGAGTAAACGATGGCCTTGCAGAGATTGTGGGTATTTGTGACGCTGAGCCTATCGGCGATTACGTTGACAATCCAACCGGCGACAATTATAAACTCGTCGTCTTTATTCCTATCGAATCGGCAGCCAAAATCTCAAACGCCGTCTTCGCCGCGGGCGCAGGGGCGATAGGCAATTACAGAAATTGCAGCTTCGGCGCCGAGGGGACAGGGACGTTTTTGCCATTGAAAGGCGCAAAGCCGGCTATCGGCAAAAAAGGAAAACTGGAAAAAGTGCCGGAAATAAGATTTGAGACGATTGTGCCTGCGGGAAAACTGGCCGATTGTATCGCAGCAATGAAAAAAACGCATCCTTATGAGACACCTGCCTTCGATGTCTTTAAACTCTACGATACACAGAGTAAATTCGGCCTTGGCAGAATCGGGAAATTAACCCAGCCGGTACGGATAAAACAAATTATCGGGAAAATAAAGAAATATACCGGTGCAAAAGCTGTCGGCATAGTCGGAGACGAAAAACGATTAGTAAAAACCGCGGCGGTCTGCGCCGGCTCGTGCGGTAAAATAATAAATACCGTCATCGCCACAAAAGCCGATTGCTATGTCACCGGCGAACTGAAACACCACCAGGCATTAGCCGCACAGGAAGCAGGCCTGACCTGCATTTGTTTGAGCCATACAGTCTCCGAGCGGTTCATATTAAAGAAATTCTCCAAACAGTTGCAAAAACACATAAAACAGATAACAATCAAGATAAGCAAAAAGGATGCAGACCCATTCAAATGGAAAGAACTATGACAAAAGAGCACGAAGAGAACACACCAACCCAAGAGGATACACAGGAACAAACCCAGTTTTCACCCGAAGCCGAACCGACACTCGCCTCGGTGGTTGAGGCCGTTTTGTTTACCAGCGATGAACCTCTCTCACCAAATCGGCTGTCTGATATCGTCGGAACATCTGTAAAACACATCCGACAGCACATAAAAGATCTCAACGATAAATACCAGGCCAACAACAACGCCTTTAGAATAGAGGAAATTGCCGGCGGATTCCAACTTCTTACCTTAAGCAGCTTCAATCCCTGGTTTAAAAAGCTGCTTCGCGTTCGCAGCGACAGCAAACTAAGCCCCGCCTCTCTTGAGACGCTCGCGATAATTGCATACAAACAACCGGTTATCCGGGCCGACATCGAAGCCATAAGGGGCGTCGCGGTCGGCGAGGTAGTTCGATCTCTTATGTACAAGGGACTTGTCAAGATAGTCGGCCGGGCCGAAGTATTAGGAAGACCGATGCTCTATGGGACAACGAAGAAGTTCCTCGAAGTCTTCGGCTTAAACACACTTAAAGACCTGCCACAAATCGAAGAATTAAAGAAACCCCCTTCCTGACAGGACTCTTGTTGACCATTGAATCTGTCTTTGGAATCCAAAATATCCTTTTTGGGAGAGGATTATGCGATGGGTGCTAAGTATCGAAACCACAAATCCTGCTCTACCGGACAGGGTAAACACAATTGGGTAATCACCCGCCGGGTTTTTTTGAAGGCATCTGTGGCCACATTCGGTGGCCTGACTGTTGCGCCGCTTTCCTGTACTCAGCAGACCACACTCGGCCGCAGGCAAGGTACCGCTCGATTCGGCATAGCAACCGACAGCCACTACGCTGATGCAGACACTATCGGCTCAAGATACTACAGACACTCGCTCGAGAAACTAACCGAATATGTTAAACTTATGAACGACCAAAAAGTTGATTTTCTCGTTGATCTCGGCGATTTCAAGGACCAGAACAATCCCCCCGTCGAGCAAAGAACTATCACGTACCTGCGGGCCGTCGAGAAAGTATTCCAAAAGTTCAACGGCGCAACCTACCACGTCCTCGGCAACCATGACATGGACAGCATCTCAAAAGAACAATTTCTAACTAATGTAGAAAACACCAGCATAACCCCGTCGAAAAGCTATTATTCCTTCGATTTCAACGGTGTTCACTTTGTTATTCTCGATGCCAACTACAAATCCGACGGCACAGAATACAACCACGGCAACTTTGACTGGACAGATGCGAACATACCACCCGTTGAGCTAAAATGGCTCAGGCAAGACCTCACCACAGCACACGGGCCCACCATTATCTTTATTCACCAACTACTCGATGGCACCGGCCCGGTGTATGTCAACAATGCCGCCGACATCCGGCAGATTATCGAACAATCGGGCAAGGTCACGGCTGTATTCCAGGGCCATCATCACGAGGGAAGTTACAGTTATACCGAGGGGATTCACTACTATACATTGAAGGCAATGGTGGAAGGTCCCGGTGATGAAAACAATTCTTACGCTATCGTCGAAATCCTACCTGACAAAAGTATCACCGTCACCGGCTACCGCAAGGCCGTCAGCAAACAGCTCAATCCCGCAGCCGTCCCGGTTTGACCTCTGGTTCAAAAGCCCCTGCCTAAGCCCGACTTGTATTGCCGATAACATAATGCTTATCGTATCTACTTTTTATGTGACCTGCTGAGTGCCTTGAGAATACTCGCAGCCACATGTTCAGCTAAGTAATTTGAACCCTCGGCTGTAAAGTGGACGTTGCCATTCGGCAGTTGGATCCGGCTTAGCTTCGGAAAGGCGTGAGCATAAAGGTTGTTAATCATCACGCCGTTTTCCTTCATAATTTTCTCGGCGGCTTTATTATACCTTATTTCGTCGCCCTTGATACGGCCCGGCTCGCCATCGGGAACGGGTGTCGTACTGACCCAGATAAGCTTTGCACCGGTGGCTTTGAGTATCTTAACAAGCTTGCGCAGATTCTGTTGATACTCTGCGAATGTCAAATCCAAAGAGCCATTCACTTTGTCTTTACGACCGGAAGTTTTTGCGTTTTGACTTCGATAACAAAGGTCGTGCAGTCCCCAGTTGAAGTGTATTACATCCCATTTGCCGTCCCCGAGCCATTTGTGGATATTTTCCAGCCCTATACCGGTATGTCTGGCATTAGTGGGAACCCGATGGACATTTGCCTTGCCGACAAGCAGCTTGCGCACAGGAAGTGTATAACCAATCGAGATAGAATCGCCAATCAACAGTACACGCGGCAGACTCGGTTCGTCCTTGATGGCTGCAAAAACGGGATTTACACGCCTTTGTTTCTTGGCGGGCTGCTTCGGTTTAGAGACGTTTTTCAAATAACCTAAGGAAGTAAGGAATCTGTCTGCTGCCTGGATGGTCTGCTTAAACGAACTGTTATCTTTGTCCCTTCCATAGTTAAAAAAGCCGTGCCCCTTTCCTTCGAACGGAACAAGCCGGCAGACATTGCCTGACTTTTTCATCGCAGCAGAGAAACGTTCAACACTTTCAAAAGGAACCGTCCTGTCCGCTGTTCCGTGAAAAATAATACACGGTGGAACACCTTTTTTTACGTGCTGTAAGGGAGACAGCTCTTTTACACGTTTCCCAAATCCTCTGTCCGAACGCCCTCTTTTCGCCAGGCCCACCAAGTCCACAGCCGGATTGAACAGCATTAATGCGTTCGGTTTAGAACTGATGTTCGGATCTTCATGTTTTTCATCGAGTTCCTCAATCACACCTGTACACGCCGCCACATGGCCGCCCGCCGACCCGCCACCCGCAATGATTTTGTTCGGATTGACGCCAAGCCGGCCCGCATTGGCCCTGACCCAGCGAATAGCAGACTTCCCATCGGCAACACATTCGAATGGTGTCGTCCCGTGCCTATTTTTGACACGATATTCAGCAGAAATAGCTACCATTCCCAGCGAAGCAAAGTGTTCGCACTGGTGGTAAAACTGTTTCGGAGTTCCGCCGACCCAACCGCCCCCGAAAAAGAACACTATCACAGGCGACAATTCTTTCGCATCCCGCCTTGGCGGCTTAAATATATGCAGTTTTAATTCGACTTCGCCGATGGTTTTGTACACCACCAGTACCGGCCTTACAGCATCTTCTTTGAGTTTGCTCTGACGTTCTGCTGCTGTCACTGAAAGCACAGTGGTTACTATGCAAGCTATAAATATTACAATGATCTTTTTCACTTTGTTAACTCTTTCAAAATAAATTATGAACTAATCCCAAGGCAGCTTTGCCGTTTCGCCGCTTACGGCATGTGCAGGCCGGGGGTGCTTGGAATTGAATACGTAAAGGTCCTCTTTCTTCTCGATAACAACAAAACTCTCATCAACAGTACCATCCGGTTTCGTCACCTTATCGAGCGAAAGCCCCAGGTGTTTGGCAAGGAACTTATAGGCACCGAGCCGCTTTGAAAGTCCATAATCGTGCCCTTCTTCGGGAAGATGCACATTCTCTATCTTGTCCTCCGCCTCGAAAAGTTTATAAACATTGCGGATATATGGAAACTCGACGTCGGGCGTATTCTTCGTCCAGTCTTTGCCATCTGAGATTAGCAACTGCGGCCGGGGGGCAGCAAGAGCGGCGATATCGGTATTGTTGGTTTCGTGAGTATCGCTTTTGTGGATAGGCATGCCGCTTTCGCAATTGCATCCGCCGAAGAAGTGAGCTGAGACCATTACAGTGGGAACTGAAACGGCGATGCGTTCATCCACAGCAGTCAAAAGGAACGTCTGTGTTCCCCCACCCGAAGCACCGGTGATTGCAATGCGCTTGGCGTCAACGTCTTTCAATGAGACAAGAAAATCCACGGCCCGAATGCTGTTCCAGGTCTGCAATTTAAGTACCTTCGGCCTGCGGTGAGTCCAACCGGCGTTTTTCCAGTCACCCCATCCCACCATATCGTAGGCAAAAACTATCGCACCCATACGTGCCAAAGTGGCACAACGTTTCTGCATATTCGGTCGAAAGCGTCCATAGTCATTGCTGCTTCCCCAATGCCCATGAGGACAAAGCACTGCGGCAAAAGGCCCCCTCCCTTTTAGCGGACGATACAAACTTCCCGTCACAAAAACGCCGGGCAAACTTTCAAACGCGATGTTTTCAACAGTATAGCCATCGAACTTGCGTTTACTGTGAATGATAGGATTCAAAGCACCCTTCCTGGGTAAAGGCGAAAGTTCTACTCCGCGAAGGATGCCCTCGCGAACATTTTTCGCCCGCTCTTTCCACTCGGCAAGGTTAGAATAACTCTTCGCAAATCTGGCAAGCTGCGCCTTCGCCTCCTCTTCACTATGATAATTACCCTGACAAAGCTGAGGTTTTTTGCCCCACTCTGCCAGCGGCTTTACCTGAACTCTCTTAACAACATTACCATCACGCCAGACCGGCGAGAGCAGAATAGCAATTTGTACATTGCCTTTGGCCTCAGGCAATCGGAGCATAAGTCGTTTTACACCTTTATTGGTTTTCTCGGGCGGCTTTTGCTCGGCTGACTCAACTACAAATTCCGCACCGGCGGGAGACAATATCAGAGCAATCAGTTCTTTACCTTTGAGACTAAGCGCCGCACTACCGCCTTTTCTGACAGCGATTTCCGCGTCGGTAGTCATACCCCAGGCTACTTCACAGGACTTTTGAATCTCGAATTCATCCTGCACGAGGACCGCCCGGCGGTCCTGCACCATCGCGACGCCGCGTGTAGTTTTGTTCGCAAAGTTGCTGTAAGCTTCCGTCAAATCGACAATAACAAAACCTGACGATTTTTCCGACTCGAACTTAATAAACTTTGACTTAGCCAGAGCGTCCTGGTCCTGGTCGCCTAAAAGAGGAATGTTATGACTAAACGAATTCAAACGATAATAGGACCACCGCTTGCCGCCTTTTTTTCTGTCCCAGTAGCCAGGCATATTGTAGTTGTCCGAGCCGAGGTCGCGCGCCCATCGCACTCCCAGAGCATCCAACTCGAAATTACCCAGGTCCAGATGGCCGTGATTGACCTGGTTATAGCCGGCCTTAACACCAACAAACAACGCATCGGAATCATCCCAAGTGCTTCGGAATACGGCCGCTTCGACGGGACCACGGAAATAACGGTCGAGGTCCTTCGGTGCGGGCTTTTTAGCTGAACGAGGCACGTACCAAACCACGTGCTGTGGACTGGCGCTGTGTTTGGCAAGCTCAGCGTGCTCGGCCTCGGAAAACAGGGGATTATTGTAAGCTCGGGAAAACCAGAACAAACAGGGCAAGGTCTTCCTCGAATTCCTTTCTCCGCTGTCCGCCAGGTTCAGGTACAGCCCTGTCGGACCGGTCATATATATCGGGAAATTTGCCGCTTCGGCCATTCCTTTGATGCTCAAGAGCCCAAAATCCTCGCCGAGTGCTGTTTCCAGGGCCGTCAGGCCGTAGGCGGTATATCGGCTGGCATAGTGCCAGTAACCAAGCCCTTCACCCCACGCACCGTCGGGAGCGTAAGTCTTCAGAGCACGGGGCAGTGAGCGAACCGCAGCGGGGATAATCTGTTCGGCATACCGGGGATCGGATTCGGCAACAGCCAAAGCTCCGACTATCAGTCCTCCGTTGCAGACCTGGTTCCAGTTATGTTCGCTTTGGGCCCACCATCTTTTCTTGTAGGCGATAAGCCCCTCTTCGAGGCCGTTCTTGATTAAGCCGGCCTTAATCTTCTTGCGTGTTGGGGCATCGAGATATGAATACAGCCAGTCATATCCGATGCCAACGGCATGTGACATTTCGGCGGTGTCGAGGAAGTGCGAAGGATTCCAGTCCTTGAACACACAGACCGCCAGCAGATTTTCCGCCGCCTTTTTGGCATATTTCTCCTCGCCAGTCCACCTATAAGCTAAGCCCAGATGGTAAATCCGGTGGACGCACGCCCTGCTGACAGAAAGAAGCCTCGGCCCAATCTTTTTATACCTAAGCACGGGCCTATTAAGATAAACATCGGCCTGCTTAATAACATCCCGCATACACTTCTGCAGTACTTTATCTTTTGCATACTGTTTTTTAAGACTCTCCAGGTCTTTGTCCTTCAGCATCAATCGAGGATGGCCCTTATCGAGTGTCTTGAGCACAGTAGAAGGCTCTACAATGAATTCCTCATCCACAGCCAAAGAATGATGACAACATACCAGGATAATCACAAATACAATAAGCTCACACTTACTCGTCATAATCCACCTCCATTTTGCTTGAGTACTGTATCAGTATTACTGCTATCCACCTAACGATAAAGCTTACCTGCCTTTCGAAATACCAGCAATGGCAGGTTGTTTTATTTGCGTGTGTCGTTGCAAAAACCAGTCAAACATTTCTAAAATTCTTTGAATCCAGAGACATCATTACCGTTAGACTCGTGAGATTCTTTGGTTATTGACCGCCCATCATTGAAAGCATTAGGACGACGAGGACTTTTCCACGCAACTATTACCGACTTTACGATACCCCAGCCCAACAAGGCAGGGATTGCACCAAGTACCGGGGGAAGTACAAAATGGGCTTTACAACCAGTGAATAATCCCACTACACCAAGTACAATTAATATTGCTCCAAGCACAAATGCCAGGCCTGCACAAATTTTGTCAAATACATTCACATTTGCCTCCCTTATACACAGTCACATAACATAACCACAAAGGCCCTCTGCCTTTCGTAATGTCAGCGAAATGTGGCCTGGTTGATTTGCGCTACAAAACTACCTGATTTTATAGAAGATTTGTAACCTAAAAGCAAGAAAAATCTTTTGCTCCAATCACCTAAATCTCATATGATGACACTCGATATAAAGGGATACAATAATGGAAAAGTTTATTTACAAAACGAAACAGGAAATGGGAGCAGCAGCAGCGGCACAGGCAGCAGAAGCTATCAAGCAGGCAATAGAAGAGAAAGGCCGGGCAAATATCATCCTTGCAACGGGGACAAGCCAGTTCGAGACAATCAAAAGTCTCGTGGAGACGCACGGGATCGACTTCTCAAAAGTAACAATGTTTCACCTCGATGAATACATAGGCCTGCCGGTGAACCATCCTGCCAGTTTCAGAAAGTTCCTGAAAGAGCGGTTCGTAGACAAGGTCCCGGCCTTGAAGGCTGTATATTTTGTCGAGGGCGACGCGGACAATCCCCAGCAGGAGTGCCAAAGAATAGCAGCTATTATCGCCAAGCATCCTATCGACGCGGCGCTAATAGGAATCGGAGAAAACGGGCATCTGGCGTTTAACGACCCGCCGGCTGACTTCGAAACTGAAGATCCATATATTATCGTCGAGCTGGACGAAAAATGCAGAGGTCAACAGTTGGGCGAAGGATGGTTCGAAACATTAGAGCAGGTACCTCGTCGGGCGATATCGATGAGCATCCGGCAGATCATGAAAAGTACCTGTTTAATCGTCTCAGTTCCGGATAAACGAAAAGCCGAAGCCGTCAAAAATGCACTCGAAGGAAAAGTTATAAACATGTGCCCAGCTTCAATACTCCAGAAACATTCAAACTGCAAAATATTTCTGGATGCCGATGCCGCGTCACTGCTTTCATGAAGAGTAAAATTCGTTCACGTAAAATAGCACTTACAACTCCTTTATACGTCTATCGTGCACAAACCTCCAACCGGCGTAACGACCTCAGCAGACACCTCCAGGTTCCGCGGGCGATAGTACTGTTCCGCGAGGTTATCAATGACCTTCTGAACCTTTTCATCTTTAACCACAACCACAATGCTGCCACCCATACCCGCTCCCACAAGTCCTGCTCCAACAACACCCGGCGTCCCTAAAGCAATATCAACCAGCATATCCAGTTCAGGTACGCTGACATTATAACCCCCGCCCTGCCTCCACAGCCGGGCCCGTCTCATACGCTGCGGATCACCTGATTCCAGATCGCTTATCAAAGCTTCAATCCTCGTATCCGGATAACTATTGTCGGTCGGTACACGCTTGTCGCCAATGAGTTTATTTACACGGTCACCATCGTGCGAGATACTAATCAACTCACCGAAAGCCTTAACATCTCCTTTTCGCAAACAGTCCGGTACCATGTCAGCACGAATACACTCGGCTATCCCATAGAGGCATACCTGTCGGATTTGATAGCCCTGTTCGGGTTCGTTGTGACTTCTAAATACGCGATGAGTTTTTTGTTCGCTCTCCGGAAGAAGTTTCAGAATTTCCGCCCGGCTTACTGTTTCAGGGAGTGATTTTAGTATTCGATAAATTTCGGCCTCATCAACACCAAGCCTTTCCGGATTGACATCGCGAAGTCGTTCAAGCTTGTCGGCATACTCCGGGAAATTTTTTCGTATCATCATTAAGCCGAAAACGTACGCCGCCACCCGGCTGTTAAAGATATCGCGGGCGCCTGCCTGCTTTTTGGCTTCGATAAGACTGTTAACCAGCAATACACTATAACCGCACGGCAGCGCAGTTCTGTATACCGTCGCCGGAAAAGCTGTAATATGGAGGATTTGATCCGGCCTGCCGTATATAATCGCAGCGTGGTCGCTGCATCCGCCGCGTGTGCCAACATACCACTCGGCAAAACCCCAGTCCTCAATCATATCTGCAGGTTCAATCCGAAGGTTGTTCAGCCTTATCACCGCTTCGGCCGCCGCCATTACCAATGCCGATGATGAAGCAAGACCCGCCGCACGGGGGATGTCGCCATAAAACGTCATATTCATACCCCTGATTGCCGGCGCAAAGCTGCCATCGTCTCTCGTATTCAGATGCTGCAAGTACAGCACCGCGGCACGGATATAATTAGACCAGGTGACAAAAGCGTCATCCTTGCGTTTTTCAAACTCATTGTAACACCACGAATCCCAGTCCCGGATCTTTTCCCCCGCCGGCAGATATTCCTTAATGCAAAATTGCTCATCAGCAAACTCACCTGATTCGACATCTTTAGCCAGCACGATATCATCATCACGCGGCTCGGCCACCAACCACATGTCCTTAATACAAATCGGATTGACAGACCCGCCGCGGTGGTCGATATGAGTGCCTACAAGATTCACACGACCTGTTGAACGAACTATCAAAACGCTGCCGTCCGTCCCATAAGCCCTGCCGAATGTCTCAAGCGTCCGCAAACACATTTCGGCCGCCTGACTCTTCATATCCCCATTGTCGCCGTAGATTTGGACCAACTTTTTGTGAAATGCGCTGTTTGTGTCTTTTATTAGCTCAATCCAATTGCTAACCGGCCGAAGACCGGGATATTCAACTGTCATAACTCTTCCTTATTAAGACGTCTCTACGTTGTTAAACAAGCGCACAAATAACAGGTTCTACTTTATGGAGTAGACTATATTGCCATTGACGATAGTCGACTCAACCGCCACATTATAACTACCCGGTGAACCGGTAATATCAAGCACACACAAGTCCGCCTTTGCTCCATCGGCAATTGAGCCGCAACCTTCCTTATCCAGTCCTGTAAGCGCACATGGGTTTGTTGACAATATCTTTGCAACCGTCACAAGAGCTTCCTCAAATTCCAACGGATTGTGCAGTCGGTTCCAGATTCCCTGCATATTCATAGTTAGCCAATTGAGCAAGTTGCTAAATCCACGGTCCATTGTCAGATTGCTGCTAAAGAGCGTATTGGCCTTGTCAACAACCTGGAAGTACTTGCCGTCCTTGCTGAGCGCACCGCGTATACCGCCACTTGTAAACTGTTTGACCTGCGAACCTGCAGCGAACAAACTGTCCGTTATACCAACAATTCTTTCTGCACTTTTACGTTTCAAAATATCCCTTACATAGGCGGGATTGATATGATAGCCGTCAAGGATCTGCTCGGCATAAAGTTCATCGGATTTCAACACAGCTTCCATCGCACCACCGCCATCGAACGGCTTGTAGGAACCACCCGTAGGCCCATTGGTTAAATGGATGAAATATTTAAGTCCCGCTCTGGTTGCTTCCATAATCTGCTCACAGGTTGCATTGCTGTGCCCCGCTCCCACCACAATACCTTTGCCGGCCAGATATTCAGTCAATTCATAACTTGGCCGACCAAAATCAGGTACCACATTTGCCAGCTTGATAGTCCCATTGTCTTCGATTCTGTCGAAAGAATCGGTGACAAATTGAAGCACATAATCCGGATTTTGAGCACCCGCCATCTGAGGATTAAGAAAGCTGCCTTCCAAAAGCCCTCCCAAAAGCTCAGCGCCCTTCTGTTCCTTAGTCTTACTTAGATAACGATATAGCTGAGCATAGCAATTCCTTAGATTCTCAATGGGGCTGGCCCAGGTCCCAACATAAAAACCAGTGACACCGAACTTAATGAGCGTTTTGCTTAACATCTCAAATCCATAGTCGTAAGCAGAAGGACTATTATCAAAGGTTTCGGTTTCTACATCATAAAGCCCCGCGGTAAACTCAAAAAGGTTATAGCCGTGAAAATGTATATCTACAAAGCCCGGCACGACATATTTGCCCGTTATATCCATAACCTCGTCACAGCGTTCTTTGTCGCCGGCCAGTACAATCCTCCCATCCCGAAGAATTATATCGGTGCGCTCGACGCCCTGGCCTGTTACCACAAGACCGCCTTTTAGCTGAACTGTTTTCATATCGATAAGAATCATACCTTAACTATGCGCAGAAGCCAAGTCCGAAGATGTCTATTACGTTTCACGGCCCGTCCGCTATACGAAATACGATGCATGAAATACGAAATAATTGCCTTTTCACTTTACAAAGAAGCTCCATTCTGTTAAAATTCTCTGGCTAAGTTAAGAAACGGCTCAACAGAGTTCAAATACGACAATGGCTGGCAAAATTATTATTAATACTGAACGATGCAAAGGCTGTGGCCTGTGTATAGCCGTATGCCCTAAAATCAGCATTATCATTTCCAAAAAATCCAATAAAAGCGGTTATTTCCCTGCCCAGACGTCCAACACCGACTGCTCAGGGTGTGCCTTATGTGCCATTATCTGTCCCGAGGCCGTTATTGAGGTCTTTCGCGAGGAGGATGTCACGGCTGATAAGCCGGACGAGAAAAGCAGGCAGGCTCTAATCAAGGATAAATAATGAGCGAAAGGATTCTAATGTGTGGCAATGAGGCCCTTGCTGAAGCGGCTATCATTGCCGGATGCGATGCTTATTTCGGTTATCCAATTACCCCGCAAAACGAAATCCCCGCCTATATGTCCAAACGCATGCCCGAAGAAGGCCGAGTCTTTGTCCAGAGCGAAAGTGAATTAGCCGCAATCAATATGGTCTTTGGAGCTTCGGCAACCGGCAAAAGGACTATGACTACTTCATCCAGTCCCGGCATCAGCCTTATGCAGGAGGGAATAAGCTATCTGGCAGGCGCCGAACTGCCTTCAGTGATAGTAAACGTAATGCGAGGCGGCCCCGGCCTCGGTAACATTGCACCCTCACAGTGTGATTACTTCCAGGCAACACGCGGCGGTGGACACGGTGATTATCGAACCATCGCCCTGGGGCCATCGACCGTGCAGGAGCTGGTCGATTGTATGCCCCTGGCTTTTGACCTGGCCGACCAGTATCGAATGCCGGTCGTCGTTCTCGCCGATGGCATTCTCGGCCAGATGATGGAGCCGATAGTCTTCAACAAAAAACCACGACGAAACCTGCCGCCCAAAGACTGGGCCCTGACCGGAGCCAAAGACAGAGAACAAAACATTGTTCGCTCACTCTGGCTCCCGGAAGGATCACTGGAAAAACACAACAATAAGCTCCAAGCCAAATATGATCAGGTGCAAAAGAACGAAGTCATCTGCGAACAATACCATGTCGATGATGCCGAAATCGTAGTTATTTCCTATGGCGTTGCAGCCAGAATCGTACGTTCTGCAGTGAACAAGGCAAGACAAGAAGGCATCAAGGCCGGCTTGATACGTCCTGTTACACTATGGCCATTTCCAAGCGAGCAAATCGCAAAGGCCGCCGACGAGCTAAGCATCTTTCTCGTGGTGGAAATGAGCATGGGTCAGATGGTAGAAGACGTAAAACTGGCAGTAGCCGGAAAAGTACCAGTAGTATTTTACGGCCGAGCCGGCGGCGGTGTGCCGACCGTCAGCCAGGTCCTGGAAAAAATCAAACAACTCACAATACCGGCGAAAAAACAATGAAAACAGTATTTGAACGAACACCAACTTATAAAGACTGCACAACCCATTATTGCCCCGGCTGCGGACACGGCATCGCTCATCGATTGGTCGCAGAGACAATCGACGAATTAGGTATACACAACCGCACCATCGGCATAGCTCCTGTCGGCTGCGCGGTCCTGGCGTACAATTATCTCGATGTCGATATGATCGAAGTTGCGCACGGCAGAGCACCGGCCGTCGCCACGGGCATGAAAAGGACCAACCCGGATAAAATAATCTTCTCCTACCAGGGCGATGGGGATCTGGCAGCGATTGGGACCGGCGAGATCATTCACGCCGCCCACAGAGGTGAACAGATAACGGTTATCTTCATCAACAACGCTGTATTTGGAATGACAGGCGGCCAGTTGGCGCCGACGACTGTTCTCGGCCAGGTGACAGCCACGACGCAACAGGGACGAGATGCTGTCAACGAGGGCCACCCGCTGCAGGTATCGGAATTATTGGCATTGTTGCCGGGCGCAATCTATGTCGAGCGATGCGCGTTAAGCAATCCAGCCCAAATCCGCAAGGCTAAAAAGGCCGTAAAACATGCTTTTGAATTGCAGGTTGATGGCGCT
Organism: Phycisphaerae bacterium; assembly: GCA_030613765.1. The sequence goes on along the minus strand of JAUWLI010000014.1, from coordinate 6,615 downwards.
AAAGGGCTTTCGCTTGTTGAGCTTCTCTCACCCTGCCCGGTTTATTGGCGAATGACACCCGTCAAGGCAATGGAATGGATCGAGAACGAAATGACAAAAGTCTTTCCCCTCGGAAGATTAAAGGATGAATCACAACAGCACAGCATGTCTGTATAAACGTGCCTGTGAGGTACGAGATGCAAAATACAAAACACGATTCTTATGAAGAGATTATCGTAGCCGGCTTTGGCGGGCAGGGAATCATGCTGGCAGGAAGACTCCTGGCACAAACGGCGATGAAGGCCGGCAAAGAGGTAACCTGTATGCCCTCCTATGGCGCCGAGGTTCGCGGCGGCACCTCAAATTGTATGGTCATCATCGCAGATGAACCTATCGCCTCACCACTCGTCGACAGGCCTGACTCGCTGATTGTAATGAACAAGGCCTCGCTAAATAAATTCGCCTCTCGCCTCAAAAACGGCGGGCTGCTGGTTATGAACAGCTCTTTGATTGATACTAAGCCGCAATTAGACGATTCAATCGAGATTATAGCAGTCCCAGCAGATGAAATAGCAGTCGAATTAGGCAATAAGAAAGCCGCCAATATGGCGGCCCTCGGTGCATATTTCCAAAAGCGAGGTGTTCTCAGCCCTGATGCAGCAGTCGCTTGTTTACCCGATACCATTGCCAAGCGTTATCATAAAACACTGCCGGCCAACACCGAAGCCCTCCACCGCGGCGCTGAATTCGCACAGGGTGATGGATAGGCACAAAAAAACTCGCTCCGCCAAAAAGGGATATGAAATGGCCTTGAAAAAAGTATTCGGTGCATTAGTCTTTATTTGTGTAACATTATTCTTGTTTGCCGCTGCCATCTATGCCGCAGAGCAATACAAGCAGCAGAACAGAGAAGCAATTTCCCAAATCATGGATGGCAAGCACGATAAAGCCATAAGACACTTTAAAAACTATCTCAAGAAAAATCCCGAGGATTTAGAGTCTATGTATGGCCTGGCGGTCGCTTATGCTCAAAAGAAAGACATTGGCAAGGCCATTTCGTATACCAGGCAGGCCATCGACGCAGGACTCCCTTTCGACCGTTTCCTCGCCGGCCCAAGAGATTTGCTAATGCCCTTGACCGAAAGCGCACAGTTTAAGCTATTGGCGAAAAAACACACAACTGAGCTTCTACACGGCCCAATGCTCGGCTGTGTCACTGACAGCAGCGTAAAATTCTGGGTACGCACTACAAACGAAGTGCCTGTGCAGGTTGTCGTTAGCTCCTCGCAGAATATGAGTTCGCCTATAAAGTCCACCGTAGTGAAAACAAACAAAAACAGAGACTTCACAGCCGTAGTTGACATAGAGAATCTGAAGCCAGATGCCCAGTATCACTACGAACTGCTGGTGAATGGCAGAAAGCAGCCGAAACGGTGGTCGTTCCGCACCTTCTCCACTGCTGACGCGAAAGCGAAGTTTCAAATCGGTTTCGGCGGGGGAGCAGGATACACACCCTGGTACGAAAGAATGTGGAATACGATTGCCGCACACAATCCGTCGGCTTTTCTTTTTCTCGGCGACAACATCTATATCGACAATCCGACAAGACCAGCCGTCCAGCAATATTGTTATTATCGACGACAGTCCCGCCCTGAATTCCGTAACCTCGTCGCCTCCACGGCCATCTATGCCATCTGGGACGACCACGACTTTACCACCAATGATGGTTGGGGCGGACCAGAAATCAACGAGCCCGCGTGGAAGATTCCCGTCTGGCGCTTATTTCGCAACAACTGGAACAATCCTTATTACGGCGGAGGGGAAAACCAACCCGGCTGCTGGTTCGATTTCTCCATCGGCGACGTCGACTTCTTTATGCTCGACGGACGATACTACCGTATGAAACCAAAAGGCGATAATCCATCCATGCTCGGTCCAGTCCAGAAAGAATGGTTATTAAAAAAGGTAAAGGCCTCTACCGCCACATTCAAAGTTCTCGCCTCACCCGTTTCCTGGGCCTTTGGAACCAAACCCGGAAGTCGTGACACATGGCAAGGCTACAAAAAAGAACGCGAGGATATATTGGCCTTTCTCGAAGAAAACAAAATTGACGGAGTAATCCTTATCTCAGCCGACCGTCATCGCTCGGACATCTGGAAAATTGATCGTGCCGACGGATATGACCTTTACGAGTTCGAAAGTTCAAAGCTGACAAACATCCACACACACCGCCTGATGGAGGACGCCATATTCGGTTACAATAAGAAATGTTCATTTGGAATGCTCGCATTCGACACAACAGCAACCGATCCAAAGGTAACTTACCAGATAATCAATATTGATAACGAACTCATCCATACTTTCTCGCTGCTCAAAAGCCAACTAACACACAAATAAGCAAACAACGACAGATAAGCATCCCCTGTTGCCAAAGAGTCCTGGTTCCGCTAATACGCTTACAAACGCGTCCGGAAACGGAGATTGTTAATGGTGCAAACAATAGTAAAAACCAATAAATCCTGGGATGTCCCCCGAATGAGTTTCAGATAATAATCCACCGCAAGCAGTAATTTCCCCCTCTTCATTCAGTTCCTGATCACGCTACAGAAACTGAATTAATACCCAGTGTTACGTTACATAATTTTACCTGGATCGGCGTGGCATCCTGGTCCTTTCATCGATCGAACCCATATCGTCATCATAACGATATCCCAGTTCCGGAGCCAACTCCCAATCATTCAACTTGGTATCCCATGGTCTCAAAGGTTCTTTCGGCTCCTTCTGGGATCTTGTTATCTCATTTAACTTAATCCGTAACTCTTCATCCCAATACCTTGTGCTAACAGGTATGTGCTCAATATTGTCCCCATCAAAACTGTAGAGCATATCATAAAAACGCCTGGCATACATATTCCTTCCGCCCGACCAATCATTCACCGGGACAACATCCACAAGAACCACTCCAGTAGTATAATCAATTGTCTCGGGCGTCGTAGGCACAATCTGTTCCCCCTCCATCGGCTCAAACTCAGCAACCTTACCTATAACCTCTCCCGGCTTGACCGCAAAGTCCTTACTGTACCAGTAACCTAATGTATACTTGGCGACATTCACTGTAACAACCCTCGCCGCCTCCTGTACATTACTAGGAAAAAAGTACAATGTCTCCGGAACCTTTACAATCTCTTTTACTTCAGAGAACTCGCTCCATAAAACAATCTTGTTCTTCAGGTTTTCATATTGCTCCTTGAACTTGTTCGTCCCGGCTATCGGACTAAAAACACCCAAGCGAATTTTGTATCGGTAACTATTCCCCGGCTCCACGGTATCATCGTGCGCCCAGAACAACAACGGCTCCCGTAACTTCGTAAGATTCGTTTTCTTCGTAATCAGAGTCTCGTCCAGCTCTTTATAAATATCATCCAAACTTGTTGCCCTCGAAGTCTCTCTAAGTTCCGCCAGACGTGCCTCTCTCTCTCTCTCTCGCTCCTCACGCTCTTCTCTCCTTGACAAAACCTCCGTTCCATCCCCGCGATCGCCACGGTCTCTTCTTGACCGCTCTCTGCCAGTTCCTAAACGATCTTCCCTGCGCGCCGAGTCACGCCTTCCGCCAGACTGTCCTCGGGACGATCCTGTTTCAGATGTTCTCCCTCGCCGATCTTCGCGTGCTTCCTCACGCTCCTTTCTCAGTTTTTCGCGCTCCTGCTCACGCTCTAATATTTCTGCCTCTCTGGCTCTACGCCCCTTTTCCATCTCTATCTCTTGCCGCTGTTCTACATATATTTTATGCAGCGAGGGAGGAAACCACTCTTCTTTTGCCGATGCAATCATATAAGCCTCCGGCTGCAGCAGAGCCCTCCTCACTTCCGCATCATCAAACTGAAGTAGACGCACTTTGATTCCACCGGGTGGCATATCTTCAATCCCTTCTACAGATTCAAACATCTTTTTATGAAGGTCGATCCTCGTTCGAGGCACGATCTGCCACTGGCCCCAACTGCCGTCGGCGCCCAATTCTTGTCTCTGCAACTGCACAGCCGCAAAAACCGGTTCCGCAAGGCACGGGTCACGCCACTCTTCCTGCTCAACATCTTCACCGGCAAAGCTATCATAAAATCTCCCACGCAGTCCCAGGACATCAAATTTCGCCTCCACTGTCACAAAATCAATATCATTTGGCCTACTTACTGCCACATCATATTGATTCTCCCCGTCAATTTCTATGACAGGCTCATAAGCCACCGCCCTGATGTACGAGATTGCCGCATCGGTGACTTCACCAACCAAAGGAACACCATATTTTTGTTTATCAATAACTGTTGAACTATGAAAGGGCAGCGGCCAATACAAGCTAATATCAATATCACCTATCGGCAGATCGACCATACCAACAAAAGCATCAACCCGCTGTTTGTATGGGGGCAGCGGCTCAGGCTTACCCGCCAGCTTCAACTTCAAAAATTCTGCTTCCTGGCCGATACGACGATCAATATCACCAGGCCCAAGTTTCACACCTGCATACAGAACAACCTTATTCGGGCTGATGACTACACGCGTTATCAAAAGCCAAATACACACAAGTCCAACAAGAACCAACACGATCTTTTCAACATGTTCTTCGAAAACGTTGCCGCCTTTTTTACGCATTTCTACACCTTCGCATAGTTTCCTCTTTTAATTCGTTACCTCATCATGGTCTTCCACCGGGGCTAATATAAGAACCCCTTGGGCCCAACTCACCCGGCATAGTTTGAATTATCTGAGATTCCTTAACCGATACTGGCTTAATATCATCGTAGCCCTTCTTGCTAAAGACATATTCACAAATCAAATCTAATTCCACAACAGCATCCTCACCATAACGGTAGTATTTGTGAATTTCATCTTGTCGGTTAATCGACGTAATCTTACTTTCTAAAATCGTTATCTGATTATGCTTTGCGTATCTTGGGGCCTGTATCTGCCCACTCGATTCACGAATTGCATGCCGTTTGGCGCTGCAAAGCTCCTGCATAAACCGCAAAACCGCTTTCGTACTTACCACAACACGAACATTAAAATGCACAACATCAATATCATCATTGCATACCCGACTGGTCCATGGCAGCGTAACTCCATCCTGAATTGTAAGAACATACATGGGCATATCTCGTGCTACTCGTGAAGTGGACCTCGTCGACGGCCCCCTAAACGTAGTCTTAATGAAACGCCCTATGACCGACTCATCGGATGTGAACCATATGCTCCCAAGCCGTTTGACCGGCGATTCGAAAACACTGTTCGAGCCCGAATTCATAGCATCTGTCGTATCGATAATATCTTCGATTATCCAGTAAGCCAACTGGTAATACCAGCAGTCCTTAACCGCCTCGGGCGTCCCGGCATACTGATATTCGCCCCAGAATTCGTATCCGCTCAAGGTAATCGGATTAATATAAACAGAAGCAGACTCCGCTTTCGATCGGCAAAGAGCATTCCTTATCTCAGTACCAGCTCCGCTCAAAGCCCCCCGACTTAAGCGGCTACCCCTGCGAAATCCACTGGATAAGCCCCCCAGGCTTCTCTTCAACTCCTCCTCTGTGGGACATTCACCGGCATTTACACCCTTAAGCTGCTCATCCACTCCACTGCGAAACCGCTGACCAAATCCCTTGAAAAGCAAAATTGAACGATCTTTGGGCTCTGGAAATATGTTGTCGCTTAATAACTGTCTTTGACTCAGTTCTTTGGCTAAAAGCGATATTTGATTGGCATCGCTTTGATATGCCTGCTGTCGCCATCTCTCTACTTTCCATTGGTCACTGGCAGGGGTATTTTCCCGTAAGGACAAAATTTGTCTGCTCCCCTGCATAACACTTTCTTCTGACATCTGCGCCTCGAGTTTACTGTTTATCAATTGCGTAGGTAGAAAAAGTAGCGCGCCAACCAGGCCAATAATAATCGGTACTAATAACGATGAATGTCTCTTAAAAACACTCAGCTTTTGTATAACATCTTTAAATTGGGGGATATCCATTTTAACTCACTATTCTATTTCGCTCTTTTCATTTCTTATTATAGCTTGGCGTTATCCTAAAAGTCATCAAGACCAATTGTCTACTCCCCGGTTCTCCCAACATCATCCCGCCTCTGCCCCGCAGTCCCGCTGGCCGGCACGACAGATGTACCCGACCGACGACTATCATAATCAACAGGCATAGCCGGACCTGCCACGACAGGCGGCGCCGGTGCATCTTTCCAAGCAAATTTAACATTCAGTATGAACCAACTGTCGTTGACTGTATAAATAGGTCTGCCCCTGGTGTCGAGTTTCTCTTTCCCATCCTCGTCCAACTCAACAACCTTATTGATAACTTCCTTCGTCATAGGATCAATCAAAACACGCACACCAACCATTCCATCATCTATTGAACTTGACATTCCCATTATTGGTCTTGACATTCCGCCGCTTGTTGTTCTCATTTTTTCATATCTAATCTCCTCAACACCTATCCCTTTAAATATATCCGTAGTATCACTTATACTTAGCTCCTCACGGGCTTCGACATCATCAGTTTCCAACTTGAAGTGTTTGTCACCTCCGGTTTTCTTGTACAGTGTGAACGGACTGTTCCCATCAACAATATCGTCGAGATG
>JAUWLI010000170.1 GCA_030613765.1 Phycisphaerae bacterium | reverse complement strand
ATCTCTGTTAATCCTGTTATCCTGTCTAATTTTTCTTCGTGCTCTTCGTGTGCTTCGTGGTTAAAAAATCCCTTTAATCAGCGTAATCTGCGATTAATAAAGGATTTACGTGCCTGTAAAGCGCTTTACAACGGTAGAGATACATTTACAGATGTAATGAGCGCACTACAAATCAAACTTTTTATGCAAAACAAAGCCAATTTCCAAAAAGTCAAGTTTAACGTAAACAAAGTATTAACAAAGGATTACGACAGAATGGACACTTGGTCAATTAGGAAATCAAAGCCAATTCAAAGCCAATTAAAGCCAATATTATGCCAAAACAAAGCCAATTCAAACCCAACTTGTCGCGGCGTAGCCTCTGGCGAAGACGGAACAAAGCCAATTTCAGAGCCAAAAAACCCCCGGCTACCAGATGCGCAGGAGAAACAAGATGGGAGAAGTAGTAAAATTGAGAATTGAGAATGTGGAACTAATGGGCGATTACACTGGAGATTCTAAACACCGGCAACAGCAGTGCTATCGCAATCGTTCCGATTATAATGCCGAGAACAGTTATCATAAGCGGCTCTATCAGGGCCATAACGCTCTTGATAGAGGCCTGGAGCTTTTTTTCATAAAAATCCGATATTTTACTACAGACTTCACCCAGTTTGCCGCTCTTTTCTCCGGCCCGAAGCATCTGGATAACGCCGGGTGCAATCAACTGAGACGCACTGACGCGATTATCTTCGCCGAGCGTAGTGCCTTCGTTATTCATGGAAATCAGAATCGACTCCGAGAGCTGGTAGCCATCACGAATCTTTTCGTCCGCGGTGGCCCAAAGCCGTTGAAAATAGTAGTTATCACACGAGCTGCCAATAACCTTTATCGAGTCCAGCAGACTGACACCGGTATTGAGCATTGTGGCCATAATACGCATACTGCGGGTAACAACCATATCGACAAACATTGTGCCAAGGACAGGTGTTCGAATCTTAATAAAATCAATCACCCGCCGGCCAGAAGTTGTCTGAACCCAGTAATATATAGCTACCGACGCAAATATCAATGCTGTCACGACAACTGTCATCACCCGGAAATTACCCAACAGCTGACTGAAGCCGACCAGCATTTGAGTGATTTTCGGAAGCGAAGTCCCTCTGGCTTCGTAAATTTTCGTAAATCTGGGCAAAACAAAAAACATCAACGTCCCCGTTGCCGCCACAGCCATTAGCGCCATTACGAATGGATATGTAAGCGCCCCTTTGATTTGCTTACGTGTTTCAGCTTCGAAGCTTAGATAGCCGCTGAGCACCCTGAGCATTTCAACCATTTTGCCGGATGCTTCCGAGGCCCTGACCATACTGATAAACATCGAATTGAACACCTTCGGGTAGGCAACCAGCGCATTTGAGAAATTTTCGCCGCTTTTGATCGTCTCCGCCACATTCATAATTATCATCTTAAATGAGCCATGTTCGGCCTGCTCAGCAATAGCATCAAGAGCATCGCTAAGCGCCACGCCGCTATCAAGCATCACAGCTAACTGCGTAGTGAACAGTATCAGTTCTGATCGTTTTACCTTTGCAGCGTGGAGACGGTTGAATGGCTCGGCGGTTGGACGTACAGCCGGCTGAGCCCACTTTTGGGAGGAGGTGTCGGTTGTTTCACTATCCGGCTGTTCACGGGTTTCGCCAAGCGAATCTGGAGTTTTTGTTGCTAACACCGTCATTTATCGTTTTCCCAACTTTTACTATATGCTATACACTATCTTTATCATTAATTACCGGGGTGATTCTCAATGCTTCCTCGACAGATATAATTCCAGCCTTTACTTTTTCAATACCATCTAACTGCAAAGGAACCATTCCATTTTGAAGAGCCTTATTTCTTAACTTTTTTAAGCTGGCCCGCTCATTAATCATTTCGGCAACTTCCTCATTCGGCACAAAGAGTTCCTGAATGGCGATTCGACCAACATGGCCGGTATTACGGCACTTTTTGCAACCCACACCGCGGGAAAACTTGGTGACTTTGCCGCCCAATTCTTCAACGATTTTTTTTACACTGGCAGGCGGTTCGTATTCGGTCTTGCAGTTCGAGCATATCTTTCGCACTAATCGCTGGGCCAAGACCGCTATCAACGAGGCACTGACAAGATAAGGTGCAACATCCAGGTCCAGCAAACGTGTTACAGCTCCGGGCGCGTCATTGGTGTGCAAAGTTGACAGTACCAAATGTCCGGTCAGGGCGGCCTGGACCGCAATATTGGCTGTATCTTCATCGCGAATCTCACCAACCATTATTATATCAGGGTCCTGCCTTAACAAACTTCGCAGCGCCGTTGAAAATTTAAAGCCCGCGTTCTCGCTTACCTGAAACTGATTAATACCAGCCATGTTACATTCCACAGGGTCTTCAACCGTACAGATGTTAACCTCTTCGCTATTTAACTCGGCAAGAGCGGCGTAAAGAGTGGTATTTTTACCTGAACCGGTCGGCCCGGTGACCAACACTATTCCATTCGGAGATTGTATTACCCGCCTGAATAACTGAAGGTTTTCGTAGCTAAATCCAAGCGACTCAAGATTGAAAAGAACCTTTTGCGGATCTATAATCCTGATGACCACCTTTTCTCCAAAGTTGCCGGGCATAACCGAGACCCGCAAATCGATCGGCCTGCCTTCAACCAAGACATGAATGCCACCGTCCTGCGGCAGACGCCTTTGAGCGATGTCGAGTTCGGCCATAATCTTGATTCGCGAAACAATTGCCGAATGCATCTGATAAGGCGGACAGATTTTTTCATACAGCTTACCATCTACTCTATAGCGGCTCCTTAGCTTCTTATCATCCGGCTCAATATGAATGTCACTTGCATTTTCCCGTACGGCGTTATAAAGCAAATAATTGACGAGTCTTACAACCGGCGATTGGCCTGCTATCTCCTCGAGATTGCTAATATCGGCAGTGTATTTTTCAATTAGAGTAAAGTCATCCAGTCCCTCATCATCGATAATATCATCAATGACAAAGACATTTGCGGCAGGCAAATGTACCTGCAGTGTGGCCTTTATATCCTTGGCCGTCGAACAGACGACCTGAATCTTACAGCCGCTTATACGCTCTATTTCGTCTATCAAAAATACATTTGTGGGCTCACTCACGGCCACTGTAAGCACATTACCCACCTTAAACAGCGGCAAAACGATATGTTCTTCGAGAAACTCCCTTGGTAAAATCTCAATTATCTTCGGATCACATATTTTCGGACTAATCTGCGCATAAGGCACCTCATAAGCTTCGGCCAGTGCCGAAGCTATCTGGTTTTCCGTACAATAATTCATCTCGACCAGAAGCTCGCCAAGCAGCTTATGGTGGCCCTTCTCTTTCTGTTCGGTTAGAGCCTTGTCAATCTGCTCGTCCGTAACAACACCACGGGCCAGCAGCAGTTGACCAAGCTGCATCTTGTTTTCCACCGCTATTTGACTCATAGTTGTTCCTTCCGCCCTCTTATCTCGCCTTATAAAGATACAAGACACCAACAACACACTATGCGAAACTCTTTACGGCCTCAGACAGTTCGGTATAGCAATCGAATTCATTTTCAAGCCGAGTGATTTCCAAAATTTTTGAGCAGTTTTCATCAAGTCCCGCTAATCTCATCCCACGTTTGTTCTCGTTGCAGTAATCCCTCGCCCACAACAATTCTTCCAATCCCCGACTATCGATAAACGCCACACTGCTCATATCAAGCACCATGCCAGTTTTGTTCGTTGTGATTATATCGGTGATGGTATTTTTGAGCATTTCGGCAAAATCGCCGTCCAGCTCACCCTGCAATTCAACGACCGTAACATTGTTGTAATCCTGTTTTCTAATTCTCATCCGATTAGTGTCCCCACAGCAGCGATACCATATTCAGAAAAGTTACCGCTGCCATAAATCCCGATAAAATCGGGACCATTCTGTATAATAATATCCCAGAGCCGATAGACATCGCTGTTAAGAAATACTCCGGCGACTCTCTCATCGAACTGTGTTCCCAATCCCTTTTTTATCTCTTCAAGTGCCTGCTCGACACTTCTTGCATTCCTATAAGTTCTCTTTGACGTCATTGCATCAAAACCATCTGCCAGTCCTACAATTTTTCCTATCAGAGGTATTTGCTCCCCAACAAAACCGCCGGGATATCCTTTGCCATCGATGCGCTCGTGGTGATACAATACCCCCGGTACAATATCATGCATTTGTTTTATTTCACGTAAAATGCCCGCCCCTATCGAGGGATGTTTCCTTATGCACTCATACTCCTGCTCGGTCAGCTTACCCTTCTTCCGCAATACCGCCTCGTCTATCCCTATTTTTCCTATATCATGCAGGAGGCCGGCCAAATAAACTCTGTGTATTTGCTCTTCCTCGAGCGGCTCTTCCTCGGCGAGTCTCTCAGCAATCCATCGCGAAATGAACGCAACCCTTTCAGAATGTCCTCGTGTGTACTGGTCCTTTGCATCAATACTACGCGTTAGTGCTTTTAACGAACCTATAAATAACGTTTTGAGGTCATTGAACAGTCTTCCGTTCTCAATAAAGACGGCACATCCATTTGCCACCGAGTTAAACAGTTGTGCATCCGTACTGTCGAAATCCTGCTTTCCGATTCTGTTTATCGCAACCATGAATCCTATTATGCGGCTGTCATTTTGTGCCCTGGTGATTTTATCGGGAAGCGATTCGGCTTTGTCCTTGCCGCACAAAGGTACCGCAATAATATTTCTTATGCTGTCCGGCCACTCATATTTGAAAGGAGAATCCACTTCGCTATCCAGCAAGGCCTCTTTACCGCTGTTAATCTCCTCCGTCAACAGGCTATGTAAAACAGCCGCCATTCGTTCATCTATATCTATCAATCCCGAACCGGCAGCAACAACCAATTGTTTTTCATTGTCTATGGTCTTTTCCAGCAGTACTGCAATACCCTCTACAGTGACAATATCAGTCAAGTTGTCACAAGCCATTTGCAGAAAGTTAGCATCCGGCTCAGTGACCCTCATATTTATGCTGAGCTTGTGAAGCAGCACCAGCTCCTCGTAGACCCTGGCCAACTCGGTGCCGACCATCTCGATTTGTTCTTCAGCTTCAACTCCGCTTTGAAAATGCAGGGCTAAAAGCCCAAGCATCTCGCTAAAAAGTGTACTGCGTATATCGTACTGCGTATCGCGATTTTCATCACGCATCACAGGCAACGAATTGTCACCTAAGTCAATCAAGGCTACCGCAACAGATTGACTGCCTCTTTTTAGAACAGCAGCCAGGAACCGACTATCGATTATTGATGTTTGACAACCTTTAATCTCTTTTTCAAGAACCGATGTACAATTATCAATTATCAGCTTCTTGCCGCTCTTGAATTTTGTGCCGTCGCACAGCAGTGCAAGCTCACCATCGGCATTGCAAACTGCAAAATTAACACCAAGTTTATTTATTTTGGCACCAAAACTCTCCAACTCACTCAATTGCGAGCTTGTAAGCCGGCCACCTGTCTTATTGGATGATAAACCTATCTCGTATCTTGTATCCTGCATCTGTTATTCTGCTTCGCTCTTTATACCTGGCGACTAATTACCGCCCGGCGATATAAAATATCCTCGATGTTCTCTAATAACTCTTTCGGGCTGAATGGCTTGCTAAGACACTGTGATATCTGCAAATCTTCTTTTTGCTGATCCTCAATAGCAAAGCTTCTTGCCGTTAACATAATAACCGGTATATCTTTTGTCTGATCGCATTGGCGAATCTTCTCAATAAGCTCCAGTCCCGTCATAACCGGCATTTGAAAATCAGTAACGATGATATCCGGGTTCTCGCTACATGCCAGCTTAAAGGCCTCCGCTCCGTTATCTGCCGTTATAACCTCATAATCGTTATTGCGTAGCTTTATCGCCACTACATGAACGATATGTATCTCGTCATCTACAATCAGAACTCTCTTTTTCGACATCATACTCCTCCACAAATTTTCCCGGATCCCCAAATACAGTTTATCAGCCTTCGGTGTGACAGAAGCGTCCACCGCAGGCGGATTAGATTCGGGGCAGTTCTTAACTACCCTTTGCTCGTTACAGGCATGGGTCCGACCACTTCCCTGGTTGCCAAAGGCACCTCAAAGCCAAACGTACTGCCCACACCGGGCTCACTGGTAACAAATACCCGGCCATTGTGAACTTTTTCGATTATTTGTTTGACAAGGTTAAGTCCCAGCCCTGTCCCTTTTGCTTGAGCTTTGTTTACACCAACCCTATAAAACTTATCAAACACATGTTTGATTTCATTTTCTGGAATTCCAACTCCCGTATCAGTTACGCTAACTTTTGCTTGCCCTTTGATTTCGTCAACCTCGGTTTCGACTTTTACCGAACCGCCGGAAGGAGTGTACTTAACAGCGTTACTCATCAGGTTAACAATAACCTGTGAAATCATATCCTTGTCCACGCTCACCTGGTCAAAAACAATGGGCTTTTGCCCAACGACCTCGATATTCTTTTCTTCGGCGTAGCGCTTTATCATTTGCAGTTGTTCTTCTATTAACATCGTTAAGCTGGCCGGTTCTTTGCTTACCTTTATCAGCCCTGACT
>JAUWLI010000298.1 GCA_030613765.1 Phycisphaerae bacterium | reverse complement strand
TCACACTGCCGCATCCCGGTATTATGGCTATTTTGCCGGCATATTTTTCAAAGGTCTCATCGGTGAAATTACAGGCTGAGACAAGATAGCACGCACCGGCGTCTGCAACTTCCTGAACCGAAGGCAGGGGGTCCTGGGGATATACCTTATTGTAAACATCAAGCATTTCCTGCGAGTCAATCAGACTTGCAACACCCGCCACAAAATCCGGGAGTTCTTTTCGTAACCTGCCAAGTTTTTCCAAAGGCGTACTTATCCGGCAGGTCACTTCCATATTATTGACACCCGCCTTGATAAGTGCCTCGGCCGTCTTGACAATGTCGAGCTTGTCCTGGTTAAATACGAGAACAAATCCATCTATTAATAATGTCGTGATTGTGTTTTTAATGTCCATTTGTACCTCTTAAAGTCTTTTCAAGTGAAAGCCGCCATCAACGTTAATCACCTGGCCGGTGGAGAAATCGAGCCTGCCTTCCGCGATGGCCCCGACGGCCTTTGCGACGTCTTCGGGCCGGCCCCATCGCTTTATAGGAGTCAGGCCTTCAGCGATAAGTTTGTCATATTTGTCTTTGACGGCACTGGTCATATCGGTTGCGATAATACCCGGGCTGATTTCGAACACTCCAATATTATATTCAGCTAATCTGTCCGCATAAAGCTTGGTCATCATAGAGATACCCGCTTTGCTTATACAGTACTCACCCCGCCCCGGCGAGCTGGTGTATGCTGAGATTGAGCCTGTGTTGACAATCCGAAAGGGACGGTCGGGGTATTGCTTCCTCTGCTCGACCATCCAGTTGACGACAAGCTGAGTCAAAAAGTAAGGCCCCTTAAGATTGATTCCAAGTACTCTGTCGAAACTCTCCTCGGTCGCTTCGAGAATATCCAGTCGCTGCAGCGGTGCAACACCCGCATTATTCACCAGCATATCGCATCGGCCGAATGTGCTTTGAGCCAAATCAACAAGCCGCCCGCGGTCCTCAGCCCTGCTGACATCGCCTCGCAAAATTTCACACTCTGAGCCAATGTTCTTAATTTCTTTTTGAGTCTGTTTCGCGAAGGATTCGTCAGGCTTGCCATCGGCGGTAAAATCAAAATGGCTGACCACCAGGTCGTAACCCAATGTTGCCAGTTCTATTGCGATGGCCCTTCCAATACCGCGACTTGCTCCCGTAACAATTGCTACAGCTTGCTCTGCCATTTTCAGATCCTCTATAAAACTGACGTTTTCCGTTTAGACTAAGGACCCTGTACTGTCGGGCTTGCCTGCTGTTAAACTAACCTATTTATCCCGAAAATGCAAACAGTCTGCCCAACCGGCATCAGATTTCTAATCGGCTGAATGCTTTCCAACGTGGTATGATTACGTGCATATAATGTAAACAAATCAACAGTGGGATTACACACTGAAGGCAATTTTACTCGTCGGTGGCAGATTGGCTCCAGTATCGCTGGAGTTCGGCTGGGAGCTTATTGCCCCTTCCCATACCTGTTTCACTTCGATCATACCACTCGACCGTCGTAGTATGGGAAAAGGTGCCGTTTTCCTTCGTTATAATGAAAATGACCGTGGCCTGGCCGAATTGGTTCTTTCCGAAAAGATAGCCAAGCGGAAGGTGCTTACGGGCAAGGACGCGCTGTTCCTCATCCAACGTGTTGTCCAGCTCCGCCCATAGCTTCTCAAGGAAGCTCTTGACCTCTTCTCGGAATGGTGAGATGGTTACTTTAAGGCTGTTGCCGGAGCCCAGTTGCTCCGTGTACTGCGCTTCGAGTTCCTGGTATCGTTTGTGAGCGGCCTGTAGAATACTGTTCACTAACGTTGTTTCTTGTGGCTCCAGATTTAGCTTCAGCACACACGTGTCGTTGAGTGTGGGGCCCTCTGGTCCAAAGGTCACCTCGCCCTGGGCCCCGTATGCAAAGGCCAGCTCCCCAATTGTTTGTATGCCCGGAGCGATTTCCACGCCTTCCTCTTGCGGCCTCGATACATGACGGGATGTAGTCAGCCAAAGGGCAGGCACTACAAAAGGCAATGCAATCAACGCCGTCAGGACAATAGCGACCCCGGCCACGACCAATCCTATCAGCACTCCCCGTTGGTTTGCTCTGGCTTGTGCTGCCCCGCTATGACTGACCTTGCTGGCTGCTGCTGCCCCTTCCGCTTGCCCAAAGGCCGTTTTCACTTCAGGCTTGGTCAGGACAACAAGGGCCCATATTCCGAAAGGCAGGCTGATTAGGAAGTCCACACCTAAAGGCAGCATTGCAAGGATGCTGCCGGCTAACGCCAGGCCATAATTGCGAAGGCCAAGCATGTGCCATGCGCCTGCTATAATAAGCCCGCCCGTTAATATCGGAACCAAAAACAGGGGCCCGGGGGCTTTGTAGCCACCTAAGAGCCCGACTAACAGCAATAAACCCAGGCATCTAAGCGCGCCGACAGCTATCAGGGCGCCTGCCGGGACACGGATACGCCGCTTGATGCCTTGAGGGCTGTTGTCAACAGGTTGGGTTTGCACACCTCTTCCGGAAGAAGCCTGTGCAAACAATTTAGCCGTCTCATCGTTGAGCAAAACCCAGATGACATATATACCGATGGCCGTTCCAATAGGGATTTGCATTAGATCAAGAACCGCCAATATCAGGGCCAGTATTCGGGCCCAGCCTCTGCGTTTTAAAAGACCTATACCCGCGATGACTTCAGGCGCTGAAACTAAAACAAAGAATCCGCCTACGCCGGTGGCTACAATTCTGGTAATGTTCATCGCCGTCGGGTCTCCTGATATAAGGCCTCCACCGGCAATTACTACAAAGAGGAAAATCCCGAACAATGTCCCAAGCGTGCCAAAGACCAGGCTAAGAACTGCCACGATGGTGATATGCTTGTCCATCCGATTGATGGCGGCCGCCGGAATAAGGGCTTGCCCGGCCCCGGCGATGGGTGCTTTGGACCCACCACTATCAGCCTTGATGGTTTCAACATCGGTCTTGACCTCGCTTGCGTGCTGGTAACGGCGCTCCGGCTCCTTCTCCAGGGTCCGAAGCACAACATTATCAAGGCGGACGTCCACATGTACCTTCTGCGATGGCGGCGCGAACCGGCCGATGGGCAGCTCCCCGGTCAGCATTTCGTAAAACACTACACCTAACGAGTAGATGTCGGCGCGGTGGTCTACCTGGCCGGGGTGTTCGATTTGCTCCGGGGCCATATAATGAGGCGTCCCCATTGTATGACCGGCCGCTGTCAGTGTATTAGCCGTCGCAGGCTTATCAAGGAGTTTAGCTAAGCCGAAGTCGGAAATTTTCACACGACCTTTCTTGTCGATTAGAATATTCTCCGGCTTGATATCACGGTGAACAATCCCTTCTTCGTGGGCAAACTGAAGGGCCTCGCAGATTTGCGGGATCAAAGCCAATGACTCTTTCGGCGAAAGACCCCCTGCCCGAATCACATGACGTAAATCCGTTCCATCGACGAACTCCATAATGAAATAATACAGGTCCTCTTTTGTCTGGCCAAAGTCGAAAACCGACACAATGCGGGGATTGTTCAGCTTGGCCATAGAGCGGGCCTCGCGCATGAAACGTTCGGTAAAGGCCGGATCCCGGCCAACCTCCGGCGGAAGGATTTTCAAAGCCACCACACGGTCAAGCTGCTTTTGCCGGGCCTTGTACACCGCCCCCATCCCGCCCTGGCCCAATAGTTCCAGGATTTCAAGCTGGGGAAACTGTTTGGCCAATTCCGCAGGCTCAGGAGGCACAAATCGGCTCGGAGGTGTGCCGGTCGTGGGAACATCGCTGGCTTCATCTGTTGGGCCGGTCTTCTCGGTCGCGGCGCCGGTGGGAAGGCCCAGCTTCATAAGACACTGCGGGCACATCCCTTCCGGCGCATCAGTCGGCAACTTGCCCCCGCATTCACTGCATTGTCTTTCTTCAGCCATAATAACATCCCCTTTCCGGGTATTCGCTGCTTCCACCTGTTACTTAAGCAAACCGACGGAAGGGTTACAAGCTATTGGTGTTTTTTCCAGGGATAT
>JAUWLI010000311.1 GCA_030613765.1 Phycisphaerae bacterium | reverse complement strand
CTGGCCGGCGACGGAACGGCCCTTTATATCAGCTCGCTGCTTCGCAATACCGGCGTTAAAATCACTCGCCCGGCGAGGGGACTGCCCACCGGCAGCACCATCGAATATGCATCCGGTAAAATGCTCACCGATGCTATCATCGGCAGACAGAAATTAGAGTAATTTTCTGCTCGATATAATTGAAAGAAACCAAACAGAAATAAATTTGTGGGGGTAATAAAATGAATACAAGCCAAAATACCAAACAACACAAAAAGGAAATTTCCCGACGTGATTTCATCGGCGGCACTGCAGCCGCGGCGGCGGCGTTTACGATTGTCCCCGGCTGTGTTTTAGGAGGGGGCCGCCGCGTGCCGCCAAGTGAAAAAATCAATCTCGGCTGCATCGGAGTCGGCGATCAGGGCACTCGCGATATGCAGAGCTTCCTGGGCAAGGACAGCGTCCGCATCCTCGCCGTCTGCGACGTCGATGCAAACCATCGCAAAAGGGCCGCCGACATCGTCAACGGCAAATACAATAACCGCGATTGCCGTGCCTACAACGATTTTAATGAAATGCTCGGCAAGCACAAAGACATCGATGCCGTCCTTGTCGTCACCCCCGACCACACCCACGCTCCAATCTCCATCGCTGCGATGA
Source organism: Phycisphaerae bacterium (assembly GCA_030613765.1). The sequence goes on along the minus strand of JAUWLI010000311.1, from coordinate 3,198 downwards.
AAGCCGGCAAGCACGTCTACTGCCAGAAGCCGCTTACGCACACCGTCTTCGAAGCCCGCAAAATGGCTGAATCCGCCCGAAAATACAAGGTCGCCACCCAGCTCGGCACCGTCAACCAGGCCTCCGAAGATTCGCGCCTGCTCCGCGAATGGATATGGGCCGGAACTATAGGCCCGGTCCGCGAAGTCCACAACTGGTCCAACAGGCCTATCTGGCCGCAGGGTATTGACCGCCCGACCGAAACCCCGCCCGTCCCCGCAACCCTCGACTGGGACCGCTGGCTCGGCCCGGCCCCGCATCGATCTTACCATCCCGCCTATCTGCCCCTGGTCTGGCGAGGCTGGCTGGATTTCGGAACTGGCGCACTCGGCGACATGGGCTGCTACAGTTTCGATACAATCTTCCGCATCCTGAAGCTCGAACATCCGGGAAGCGTCGAGGCCGCTGGCTCGGCCTTTGCGCCTAAGATGTGGAACCAGCTACAGATAAATACCGAAACCTACCCCCGCGCCTCCGTAATTCGCTGGCAGTTCCCCGCAAGGGCCGGCATGCCACCCGTCACCGTAACATGGTACGATGGCGGCATGTTCCCTCCCGAGCCGGACGAACTCGAAGGCCAACCGCTCCAAAGGGAGGGTCTGCTCTTCGTGGGCGACAAAGGCAAAATCCTGTGCGGTTTCTCCGGTGGCAGCCCGAGACTGATACCGGAATCAAAGATGCAGGCCTTCAAACGCCCCCCGAAAATTTTACCTCGCTCGATTGGCCATCACGATGAATGGCTCCGAGCCTGCAAAGGCGGCGAGCCGGGCGGCGCCAATTTCGAATATTCAGGACTCGTAACACAGGCCCTGCTGCTCGGCAACGTCGCGCTCCGCACCCGCAGGAAATTATACTGGGACGGCCCGAACCTCAAGGTCACAAACATCCCCGAAGCAAACAAATACCTACACTGTGAATACCGCCAACCCTGGACCTTGTAAAAATCGCATTTTGCAAAAAAAAAACCTTTTAGAGACCGGATTTCTTTTCCCGCAGGCCACATTTGCAGTATAATTATACATCAGCCGAGAAGAAGATATTGTATCTCTTACACTTCATGGTTCGATAGGTATATACATACTTAGGCGAAGTTTTGGGAGAAGCTTTTGAATAATCCTGACTCACCGAAAGTACAACTAAGTGAAGAGCAAGTATTTGCGATAGACAACCGCTTGCTAATCCGGTTACTGTGCGTTTTCTCCTTGGCAGCCGCAACGTGTGCAACCATTATCGCATGGTTGCTCCCTCATGGTGTCGGAGATTTTAGGCGAATCAATACACGTTCCGGATTCATTGGATTCTTCCTCTCTGTAATAGTAGTAAGCATGTGCACGTACTACCTGCTCTGTTTTCTAAAGTTTATCATTTTGGGTTTCTATCGATTATCTCTCAGGATCGAAATCTCAGATACTGGCATAAAGATACGCAACAGAAGCACAAGCGTTTTGATAAAGAACCCGAGACTGCTCCATGTCATCCATAATGGGAACGATGAGATACTCCTGATTATTGACATCGACACCGGCGTGTTAACACTTACTCTGGGAAAGTATGTTTTCGAAAACCGGATTTTCGGAGATTAGTGCAGCGGCTGAAACTCTTGGAAACATATACTGATGATTTAGGCAAAATGAGGAAACTTTATAAGGATTACAGAGTGGATACGATTTTTAGGATGAATCACCTGGAGCTTAAGTTGAAATCATTGGCGTTGAATTAAAAATGTTGTTTCTTTCCGAAATAGGAAGCATATATGGAGACTTTGAATATCCAACATTGGATTGTTAAGTACGATAGGAGAGAAACTCTCCTAGCATATAGCCAAATTGATATTGGCGGCCCTGAAGCGTGTGGATGTGAACCCTGTCTTAACTTTGCAGCAGCACGCGAGACAATTTATCCCAAAGATATACGAGAAATATTCGATCACATAGGGATAGATTATAGAAAGGAGTCTGAGGTATTTCATTGCAACAAAGAAGATAATGGACTTCATTGTTATGGTGGCGAGTTCTTGTTTGTTGGCAGTGTCGAAAACACTGATGAGGCTTATGACCCTTCTGAGGTTAAAGCAAATGTGTTGAACTTTGAGGACAACGCCCAAAATTTCGTCTGGTCTTTTTCAGCCAGAGTGGCTTATCGCCAGAGTGTTTTTGAAAACAAACCGGTTGCTCTATTCGATTTCGCTGCCAGAGTGCCTTGGGTCTTACAAATACAAGAGCCGGATTAAACGAAAAAGACAACTAATTTCACTTATTTGCAGAGGACTTCAGCGCCTTTGCCCTGCGCGATAAGGGGCGTGTAGGATTCGAGTTCTTTTTGGATAGCCGGGTCGGTAAGGTCGATTGTCTTTCGCCGCTCAGCCGACAGATATCCCGCAAGCACCAGCCTGGTAATCTCAAGGCCGTATTCCCAGTTCAAAAACGCGTCCCTGCCAGCCAGGAAAGCATCCCGCATATCGTCAAGCTCATCGACATAGCCGTAAAGGTCCAGCTCGTTCGGCTGAACGGTAAGCAGACCACGCGAAGCGGTCGCCTTCTCTAATGCGGTTTCGGCATCGGCCACAGCCTCTGCCGCCGCATCGCTGATGAAAACCTCTAACGGCGAACGCAGCGAGTTGGCCTCGAAGGCATAGCCCGGCCCGAGTCCCTCCATTACCAGCCGAAGACCCTGCTTGTCATACATCCACGAATTGGTAAACTGCGCCTTGACCATCTGTCCCGTCTCAGGATTGCGGAACGTAATCATGCCGGTGCAAAAATCATCAGCGGGCACCTTTGCATAATCCACACCCATACGGTCGAGAAGCTCTTTTCTGTATTTAGGCTGCCCCCATTTCAGAAGTGCCGTCTCGGCGTTGATGGAAACCGGCTCCAGAAATGTAACCGGCTTGCCGACCGGCGTGAGCACAAACCACGAAACCGCGATACTGTGACATCCCATATCTGACAGCACGCCGCCTCCCTGCTGCGTCGGGTCCCAGAACCCCGGCTCGTGCGGACCTGCATGTTCCTCGGCGCTTCGCGCAAGTGAGATCGGCCCCATACTCTTCTGTGCCGGCCCAAGCTGCGCCAGTGCATTCTTGACCGCCTTCATATGGATTTGGTTCTCGAAGTAAGCTGTTGGCAGCTTGGCTTCCTTCGCCAGAGCCAAGCGCTT
>JAUWLI010000175.1 GCA_030613765.1 Phycisphaerae bacterium | reverse complement strand
ATCATCGCAAGAGAAACCATCAAGGGCTTTCGCAAAGACGTAACGCAAAAGCTCTATGGCGGGGATGTAACGCGTAAGATGAAGCTGCTTAAAAAACAAAAAGAAGGTAAAAAGCGTATGAAAAGCGTTGGCAACGTTCAGATACCGCAGGAAGCATTTATGACAATCCTCGATAATAGTGAATAGCTAAAATGCAACATAAGCCCAAAACATAAATGATTCATAAATCTGTGGGCAGAGGGATAATATTTTTTCGCCGGATTTTTCACAGGAAGGAAGCTGTCGGAAGAGAAACGAAGGTGGTTTTTATGAGATACTTTTAGTGTGATTATATTCCATAATAACGGCGTGGTCACTGCGTTCAGTTAATGAAAAGACTTTTCGAAGAAAAATCAGGGTCCGAGGTAAGATTGACACCCAGCTTTCTTAGCCCGGCTTCATCCCCGGTTGTGGGAATATGAGTAATATGAACTTCGCACCCCTTGAGCTCCTTCAAATGCTCGACAGCCATCTGGGCGGCAGGGTTCGATATGGCACTGATGCTCAGTGCGATCAACGTTTCTTCGAGGTCAAGGCTAATCATTTTTCCGTTCATGATTTCCTTTTTCAGGAATCTTACGGAATCGATGATGTTCTGGGGCAAAAGATGCATTTTTTTTGGTAAATCAGCAAGGTGCTTCGTGGTGTTGATAATAAGGCTGGAGGCGGCGTGCATAAGGGGAGAATTCTCGCCTGTAATAATGGTTCCGTCCCGAAGTTTGATGGCAGCGCCACAAAAAATACCCTCGTTTCCCTTACCATGTTCCTGAGCTTTTTTTGCCGCTTCTCGAGCCGGTAATACCACGGGTCTGTCTTCTATTTTTGCACCAACGTTCTCCATGATAAGCTCGGACCTGTCCAGAATATCTCTTTCAACGAATCCCATTGCGTATTCGCAGGCACACCTGAAATAGCGTCTAATGATCTCCTGATGTGAGGCTTCCTGGACGAGTTCGTCATCCACAATTCCAAAACCGGCACGGTTGACGCCCATATCAGTCGGAGATTTGTAAAAAGATTCCCTTCCCGTGATTTTTTCTATGATTCTTTTGAGCAGCGGAAAGGCTTCGATATCACGATTGTAGTTGACCGTTGTTTCACCGTAAGCTTCCAAATGATGATGGTCGATTGCGTTTACATCTTTTAGGTCTACCGTTGCGGCTTCGTAGGCAGTGTTTACCTTATGTTTCAATGGCAGGTTCCAGATGGGGAATGTTTCGAACTTGGCGAACCCGGCCTCGTTGCCGTTTTTGTATTCATGGTATAAATTGCAGAGGCATGTGGCGAGCTTTCCGCTTCCGGGTCCCGGCCCGGTAACAACTACGATTGGATGTTTGGTATGTATCGGTTCGTTTGCACCGTAACCTTCGTCGCTTACAATAGTGTTGACATCCGTAGGATAACCCTTTGTAGATTTGTGCGTGTAAACGCTTACTCCCCTCCGTTCAAGCTTGTTCTTGAACGCTTTGGCTGAGGGCTGGTTATCGTAGCGTGTAATGACCACGGCGGTAACGTCGATGCCCCATTCCTTGAAGTCATCGATTGTTTTCAGCGCATCCGAATCATAGGTAATACCGAAGTCGGCCCGCACTTTCTTTCTCTCAATGTCCCCGGCATAAATACATAGAATAACATCTATGCTATCGTGTATTTTCTGCAACAATCGCATTTTAACGTTGGGATCAAAGCCCGGAAGCACCCGTGCCGCATGATAATCAAAGAGAAGTTTTCCGCCGAACTCGAGATATAGCTTGTTGTTGAACTGATTGACCCGCTCAAGGATAGCGTCCGTTTGTTCGTGTAAATACTTTTCATTGTCAAAACCTGTTTTTGCCGCCATAGATTAACGTCCCTTTTCATTATAATGGCAAATTTATGTCTTCTTTATAATTTTGGTTTCATATTTTGCACGTTTAGGAGATTACCAGAATCATTTCCACTTTTCAAACTTTTCTATAGGGAGGGAAAAGAAAAATCAGAGGCGTAATGTATTTTCACCAATATTTCACTGGAATGGCAAATATGTTGTAAATCATTTTCAATATTACTTCGAGCGAGAGGATTCGAATATTCATGTCCTTATCGGGTACCAGGTCCTAAATTATGCTGCTGCAAAAGTCGAAGAAGGAACTTGTCAGGATCTATCAGGTAGTGAGGGAGAACCAGTGGCGCTCACCGACGTTTTTTGCTTGCTAACTTATGCTCAATCAAGTACCATCATAGTGCTTGAGTTCGAGTTTGTAGATTTAGGTATAGCGTTGCTCGATAATAAGAATGAATTTTATTGCAGGCAGGAGGTCGTCGTGCGGAAATATTTTATTTTTCTGATATTTGTGTTTGTGGGTGCATCCGTAGCTTGTGGGAGCAATTGGCCGCACTGGCGTGGTCCTTATTTCAACGGCTCCACCGACGAAAAGAGTCTGCCTTCAAACTGGAGCCAAACTGAGAACGTTGTCTGGAGCGTCGATTTAGCCGGCTCCTCCGGGGCGACGCCGATTACCCAGGGTGATAAGGTCTTTCTTTCAGGTGTCGATTCCGGCAGGGACATGCTGGTGGCGATGTGCTTCGACCGCAGAAACGGGAAGCAGCTCTGGCAGCACGATATTTCAAAGGGGATTGGCCGAGACAGGCGCAGTACGTACGCGGCCGGCTCGGCGGTTACCGACGGCAAACTGGTGGTTTTTCTCTATGGCAACGGGGACCTGGTTTGTTTCGACGTGAACGGCCAACGTAAGTGGGCACGCAATATCCAGGATGACTACGGGTCTTTTGAGTTCCAGTGGACTTACGGAGGCAGCCCTACGCTGTTTGACGGCAGGCTGTATGTGCAGGTATTGCAGCGGGACGTGCCGGTGCGTGGTCGTGGTCTGAGAGATAAGAAAAACGAATCGTACATTTTGGCCATGAATCCGGAAACGGGTAAGACCCTTTGGCGTCATATTCGTCCAAGTAAAGCCCGGCAGGAGTCGCTCGAAGCTTTTAGCACGCCGATACCTTTTTCTTTCGGCGACAAAGAGCAGTTGTTAATCGTAGGAGGTGATGTACTGACGGGGCATGATCTTAAAACGGGCAAGGAGTTGTGGCGATGGGGTACGTGGAATCCGAGGCGCGTTGGGCATTGGCGGCTGGTTCCATCACCGGTTGCAGGCGACGACATTGTTCTTGCCTGCGGACCCAAAAACGCCCCCGTCTACGCCATACGACCCAGCGGGAGCGGTGTGCTCGATGATAATGCCATCGCATGGAACAGCGAAGACGTGCTGGAGGTTACTTCCGATGTCCCCACCCCGGCCTTCTACGATGGGGATTTCTTCGTTTTGAGCGACCTGCGGGACAGCCTGTCGCGTGTGGTGCCACGCACGGGTAAGGTGAAGTGGAAAATCCAGACGCCCGGCGATTCCAAATACGAAGCATCGCCGCTTGCTGCGGATGGAAAAATCTATCTAATCAACCACAGTGGAGATGCCGCCATAATCGATGCAGCGAGTGGTAACGTCCTCAAGGTGATTGACATGGACAAACCAAATGGAGGAGAAGTCGTTCGGGCGTCTATCAGCGCAGCTCACGGTCAACTGTTCCTGCGTACGACACGCAAATTATATTGCATTGGCAAGGGGCATCAAACCAGCGACTCCAAGGCTAAATGACGACTCCATGTTGAGATGAATGTTTCTATGGAGGATGAGCTTCTATGAATTTCAAGATACATTGTGCCGTAGTCTTTTTGTTGATTGCCTTGAGTTCGGTTGGAGCCGGAGACTGGCCTCAGTTTCATGGCCCGCGGCGAGATAATCGGTCGGATGAAACCGGGCTGCTCAGGCAGTGGCCCGAGGGCGGGCCGAGACTGATATGGAAAGCAGGGGGGATCGGGCAGGGATTTGCAACGGTGGCCATTGCCGATGGCATGATATACACGACGGGTAACATAGATAAAGATACTGTCATTACGGCTATGGATATATTGGGCAAGGAGATATGGAAACGAAAGAACGGGCCGGCGTACAAGCGTTCACATCCTGGAACACGCTCCACTCCAACGATTGTGGAAGGCAAGCTGTACAATATGAATGGCGATGGGGACCTTATCTGCATGAACGCCAGGACAGGGGTGACGATTTGGGCCGTTGATGTGTTTGAGAAGTTTGAGGGAAGGATGATTTCATGGGGGATCAGTGAATCACCCCTCGTTGACGGTAATAATGTAATCTGTTGTCCCGGTGGTGAAGATGTGGGCATGGCGGCCCTTGATAAGAATACAGGCCAGACCAAATGGACCTGTACAGGCATAGGTGATAAGCCGGGCTACACGTCTGCTATGATTGTTGATTATCAGGGCCTTAGGCAGATTGTCACATTAATGTCTGATTCAGCGATTGGTGTTGCCGCAGAGACGGGAAAGCTGCTTTGGCAATACTCGCACAAGGTGCGTTTTGGTGTCAATTGCGATAAGCCGATCTACCATGACGGGCACGTGTTTCTCTTCGGAACGTGGGGGCGTGGTGCAACCAAGCTGAAATTGAACGTCGATGGCGATGACTGTTTGGTCGAGGAAGTCTGGCGGACAGCCGAACTCGACAATGAACACGGAGGGGTCACTCCATCGAATGATAGAAGAAGGGGATTTGCCTGATTTTAGCTATGGATCTAAGTATTCTAAAAAGAAGGGCTGGCACGCCGCCGTGCTGGAACGGCACGCCATGGAGAGGTATGAACAATCAAACAGCTTTAAGAACGCTTGTAACATCAGTCAAGTCGGGGGGAAGGATGTGGCTGTAATGCCTTTGAGTAGTGGTCACGACGCTATGTCCGAGAAGGGCGGAAACCTTGATAATAGGAACACCGTGGAGAAGCAGTTGGGTAGCAAAGTAGTGTCGAAGAGAATGGGGGCCTCCAGCAAATCCAGAGTCGCGGCAGGCTTTACCAATATAGTGACTTAGGCAGTATCTCGATAGAGCTTTGCCATTTTCCCTTGCAAAAACAGCATCCGTAGGCCTTACCTTCCTGCCTGTCTTTGCCTCTTTGAGTATCGAAAGGGCAGTATCATTAAGCCATATACTCCTTCTCTTCCTACCTTTGCCCACTATGGTAATCGTTCTGTTCTTTATATCACAATTCCGCCATTGTAAACCACAAAACTCAGTAGCCCGGAGACCAGTACTGGCAATAAATCTAATCCATGGTCTTGCTATTTGAGAGCTATTTTTGAGAACTATTGCATATTCTTCCTCTGTAAGAAAATTCGGCTCAGGAGGAGCTTCAGTGAGCTTCTTAATTCCTTTTGCTGGATTAGGAATATTGTAATTTTCGTGAATATATAGGCACAGAGATTTGATTGCACACATACTATTATTTACGGTCTTATTAGCAAGACCTCTACCCATCAGAGTATTCAAATGTCTGTTAATATGAAACTTACTCAAATCAGAAATATACACTACGTTGTCTGGTAGGTCAGAGATAAATTTGCTGACAAGTTCAATATATAATTTTCTTGTTTCTTCCGTATAGCCTAAACAGAAAGCTGCCCACTCATCAAGGCATCATTCAAGCAGACCTGCTTTACAAAGACAGTTCGTTTCAGTATTTTTTCTCTTTTTTCACAGTGTTCTTTAAAATTCATTGCTGTTGTTTTGTCTTTGAATGACCTACTGCCTTTGTCCACACTCCCATCAGAGAGAGTCACATGCCAAAATACTCTCCATCTCCTTCCTACTTTTTCCCATCCTATTGATGCCATACTCTATTCTCAAAAAAATAAATACCAAAGCAATTAGATTGCCTATATGTTTTGGAACATACCGCGAACACAATCACTTTGCAAATTTTTCTGGAAAAATTAGAGAATTCGACAAGATTTGGACTGGTGGGGAGGAAGTATTTGGTCATATATATTAAATAGTTTCTATTTTACCCTACCCCAACCACCCAATAGGACGAGATCGTCTCTATAATTTCATTCTGGGAGCTTATATGGCTATGTCAGGAAGACTATGAGTAGGTGGTGTAGGTGGGGCGAGAAATGAGTATGAACAATTAACTTTATTTCGCTTTACTTTTGGCATGAAATGGATACATTATGGATTGACGCTAAAATGTAGGAGGCAGGGTGATAGATGCGACACAATAATACGGATTTCGTTAAATTTTATGAGAAGATACCGGTGCGCAGAGTGTGCGCCGACAAATATTAAAACTTTTTGAAAGGAGAAAAAGATGAAAGCTACAAAAATGTTAGCAATTTTGGTTTTGGCCCTGGGCCTGATGGTCTGGTTATCTGGAGTGAGCGAGGCAGTGCCGATGATGGGTACGGCCTTCACTTATCAGGGTCGGCTCATAGATGCCAACGGCCCCGCGGATGGCCTGTATGACTTTGAGTTTAAGCTCTGGATGGATCCCTGCGAGATCGTGTATCCCCCCCAAGTGGGAGATACCCTCACGATGAACGACCTTGAT
>JAUWLI010000303.1 GCA_030613765.1 Phycisphaerae bacterium | reverse complement strand
GCCTTGCAAGATGACCGTTTGTGTGAAATTTCCTTTTCCGTCACCGTACCAGATATAAATTTTGGCCTTGTCACCGGCGCCGGGATTGCCCATCTCGCCGATGAAGATGTCGAGGTTGCCGTCGCAATCTATATCTCTTATCTCACAGGTGTGTCCGTGAATAACGTGACGGAGCTTGTGAGCTATCCACTTACTGTCGTTCCATTCATACCACTTCGCATCACCATCCATGTCACCGGGGGAAAAGACGATTTCGGGTCGGCCTCCTTTTACCAATTGGCCAGCGGCACACTGTGTAAACGTCATATCGCCGTCGATAATATTTTCCTTGTAATTGGTACCAGAAGTGTGCTTAAACCATCGGCCTCCACCAACGATGTCGAGCTTGCCGTCGAGGTCAATATCGGCAGGGATGGAGGGGAAGCCTTCCCGTTCCTGCCCGGATGACCAGGAGTAAATCGTAGTTGAGGGCCAGGGCTGCGTGGTTTTCGGGTCTGTAGGAATTTCGAATAAAAGCAGGCTTTTCGCGCCCTGGTTCCATGAGACCAACTCTAGATCCCCGTCGCCATCGAAGTCTGCGAAGGCCTGGTCGTGATGCTTGCGGGCTCCCGAGTTTTTAATGAAGCGTCTTGCCCAGGGCTTTTTGAAGTTCGGATAAGGATTTTCCCACCACCAGATAGCGTTGCCGCTGGCATCCTGACCTAAGACAATATCGAGGTCACCATCTTTATCGATATCAAAGAAGTCGCCGCCCGCCTCGGGATTCAGGCGGGTATTGTCAATGACGAATTTGTCCCAGCCTTTACCGTTGTATTTGTACCATACGACTGATGGTGTTCGGGTACGTTCACCGATGACAAAGTCATCGATGCCATCCCTGTCAATGTCGAGGATGAGACAGCATGTCTGCTGTTTGCCGTCGCTGGGAGCGGGCAAATCGCCGGTAGTGCTGCTTTTGCGCGTCCAGGTTACATCGGCGGCCATTGCGAGTGAGCCAAAAGAAAGAATAAGAAGCAGGATTACCGTCATTCCAAGTGTCGGTTTTTTTGTGTTTTCCATAATCAGTGTCCTCCGGAACAGAAAATTGCTCTAATAAGATGGCTCCATGATAAGGAACAGGGCTGCAATAATCAACAAGTGTTTCAATTTTGAGTAACAATTTCGCTATTGTATTCGATGGTGTTTTCGACAATTCTATTGAGGTTGGATTTTTGAATGTGTATAATAATCAGTTTGAAAAGGGAAATATCTTATAAACAGGCACATAGTTATTTACAGGTTTACGTGTTTAATCACAGCGAATTTGTAATGGAGGTTTATAAATGCAAAGGCGTGAATTTCTAAAGGCTGTTGGTTATGGGGCTGCAGGTATGGCATTGTCCGGATGTGCAAACACGGCACAACGGACGAGATTGGGAGCCAACAGGAAAAAAACCAATATTGTTTATCTCATAGCAGACGACCTTGGTTATGCAGAACTGGGCTGTTATGGGCAGAAGAAGATTAAGACGCCTAATATCGATAAGCTGGCGACTCAAGGGATGAAGTTTACACAGCACTACTCGGGTAATCCGGTTTGTGCGCCCTCGCGCTGCGTGCTGATGACGGGAAAACACAGCGGCCACGCCCAGGTCCGCGGTAACAAGCAGGTGGGCGGAAAAGAGGGATGGAAGTTGGGTTCAACTACAGGTGGTCAGTGGCCGTTGAAGGCCGGCACTGTCACGGTGGCCGGGATTCTAAAAGATGCAGGCTACCGGACCGGCGCATTCGGGAAATGGGGGCTCGGACGTGTCGGAACCACGGGTGATCCGAACAAGCAGGGTTTCGACCATTTCTTCGGCTATATCTGTCAACGTCAGGCCCATACCTATTATCCCAACCACCTTTGGCGGGACGGTGAGGTAGAATGGATAGAAGCGAATAAACAGGGCAAAGAGGGGGCCTATTCACACGACCTTATAGCGAATGAAGCGCTGAAGTTTGTCAAAGCCAACAAGGACAGACCCTTCTTTCTTTACGTCCCCTTTACGATACCTCATGTTGCGCTTCAGGTGCCTGAAGATTCGCTGGCCGAATACAAAGGCAAGTGGCCTGACCCGCCCTACACAGGGGACAAGGGATATTTCCCCCATCCAAATCCCAGGGCGTGCTATGCGGCCATGGTGACACGAATGGACAGGGACGTCGGTCGAATTATGTCTTTATTAAAAGAACTGAATCTTGAAGATAATACGATTGTAATGTTTACAAGTGACAACGGCCCAACTTTCAACGGGGGATCAGACTCGGCCTTTTTTGAAAGCGCCCGTCCTCTTCGCGGGCTTAAAGGTTCAGTCTATGAAGGTGGGATACGTGTGCCGTTTATCGTTCGCTGGCCGGGCAGGGTCAAAGCCGGCAGCACGAGTGAGCATATTTGCGCTTTCTGGGACGTTTTGCCGACTTGCTGTGAGCTTATAGGAATTGATGCTCCTGCTGATATTGATGGAATATCAATACTCCCTGCTTTACTGGGACAACGAAGAAAGCAGAAGAAGCATAAGTATTTGTACTGGGAGTTACGCGGCCGGCAGGGAGTGCGAATGGGGCGGTGGAAGGCGGTTCGCACAAATCCGAACAAAAAGATACAACTGTATGACCTGGATAAAGATATCGGTGAGCAGAACGACATAGCGGATGCGAATCCCAAAATCGCAGCAAAGATGGCTGAGCTTATGAGGACAGGCAGAACCAAATCCGAAGTGTTCCCCATGCCCAAACCGAAATCCTAAACAACACAGGATACATCATGGAAATGGCTGATGCTTGGGGTACTTGTTTTGCCTTTGCAGCATCGGGGCTGTCTTAGAACAAAACTTATATTTTCCTCTCACTCCGTTCAAAAGAATCAACTTCTGGCGATTCCATGTACGGTATACCTTTAAAATATTTTTTTGCCTCCTTAGTGAAAAAAAGCAAATAAATGCTGATAATCGAAAATATAACACCTATAATTGTTGGCAGTCTTAATACTGATAAAACAAGACAAGTGACTCTCGCCCAATTCTTTCCTACATATAAACAAATTGCTATGAATAACCAAAAGAAACCGATTATTAAAGAAAGATAGGCAAGTTTTATATTTTCTTCAACAAAAACAAAATAAATACTACTTAATAAGACTATTGAACCAAATATCATTTCGGACTTTTCAGCGATTTTTACGGATTTAGGTGGTTTTTGTTTTAAGAATCTTTCTATTATCGCTTGTAGTACATCATTTAATATTCCTCCGAAAATAATTCCACCTATAATTCCCAGTATCCAATTCATTATCTTTTTTCACCTACTGACTGTAGGAATCAATTTATGAGGGCCGGGCTCTGTTCTTCGGATTCCATGATTTCGCCAAACGGCTCATAAGTGTAGTACTTAACCACATTGGCTGAAGTATCTACCATCTCTCGTCTCTCATATCTTATCATTTTAGCAAGAAACATGTTTTGTTTATTGGCTTTTTTTCAGGATTTTTATTAGTTCGTCATCCGTCAAAGAAATAGGGTTGCCCTTCATACTGCTGGACTTTTGTGCTTTGGCCACTACCGTTGGGAAGTCCTGTTCTTTTAATCCGAACTGGGCCAGCGGGGGCACGGTCAGGACTTTGCAGAGATTTTGTATCCATTCGACTCCGTCGGCGGCTTGTGCCGAGACTTTGCCGGTCAAAATCCGGGCCACTTCATCATATCGAACCAATGCTGGTGAATCAGGTTCACGGCTCTGCAGGGCCTGGACATTAGTTTCGCAAACGAACGGCAAAAGCTTGGCACAAATAACACCATGAGGTGCAAAAATCATACCGCCCAACGGGCCGGCAAAACCATGGACTGCGCCGAGTTTGGCGTTGGCCAGAGCCAGGCCGCTGAAGAGAGACGCCAGGGCCATGTCCTCACGGGCGTTTGAGTCGCTGCCATTTTCATAGACTTGTCGCAAAGAACGC
>JAUWLI010000277.1 GCA_030613765.1 Phycisphaerae bacterium | reverse complement strand
AGCCGTGGGTCCACATTTTGCGGTTCGTTGCGAAATGCGGCCCCTAAAGGATTCTCAAATATGAGAATAATCTAACGTGTTATCAAAATCAAGTCGAGAAAATTCTTCTGCAACAAATATTGTGAGTAACTTACCCTTCCTAATCGTCTATGCGCAAAGATAAAAGGCTGTAAGTCTTATGCTCACAGCCCTTTATTGTTATACGAGTTGTCGTAATCTTAAATTGTATTATGCGGATTGCATGAAGGAGTCGACGAACCAAAGCACCTGTCAATGCAGTCGGCAATTTGACCAGGCGAATGTGCAGACATCCCGACACGCTTGAAATTCGCCGTATCGATTTGCCTGTCGCAATCTTCCTGGTGCAAGCCGTTCATTCTACTATTCCTCCCCGCTCTCCTTGGCGCCCAGGTCGGGGGCCTTGCCCGAATACTGCGAGTCTGGGATCTTCAGCACCTCAATGCCCTTCCACTCATATGTGGCAACCCCCTTGTTTACAGCCTGGCTTTTCGGCGACAGTTTGTACGAGGTTGTATCGCTGTATTGCGGGTCGAAAGTGAAGATGTGCTTGCCTATGTTCAGGCCATCGTCGTAATCTGAGTCATTCTTGAAGAACAGGCAGTAGTCTACAATCGAGCGGCCTCCCTGTTTGAGATGCTTGCCCTTCACGATTCCTTTTTTGCCCGTGCGTGTGAAGATGTTGTTTAGAACCACCACGCCCGGCGCCATCGTGATGCCGTTCCTGCAGCCGTCAAACGTGTTGTTGAATATAATGGCTCTTTCCACCATAGGAGAGCCGTTAATGTTTCCATCGCTGGAGTTCAGTGTGCAGTCTATGCCCATGTTTACAGCGTTCTTGAAGATATTCCTATAGATTCTGAATTCACGATGTGAATCACCATCATAGTCCACAAGTTGAATACAGGCGCCACGGTTGCCCAAAAAGGTGTTGTATCTCACAACATGTGTTGTAAGTGGGCCTTTCTTGGGATGCAGTCGGATTTCCAGCCCGTCTTGACGCGATCCGTTGAAAGTACAATATTCGACGATCCAGCTTAAGCTCTTGTCAGCATCGATCGGTTCGTCCCCAGCTCCTTCAAAGTAGCAATGGGACACCAAGCCACCGCCGCCTTCAAAACTCAACTGATCCTTCCCCCCAATGAATTTGCACTGACGCACCTCCGAATAGCTGTTGTGAATTGCCAGCGTGTGATTCCGATTGCCTACGACCGTCAACCCGATGATCTTTGTATTCTTCGCATTCGGCCCTATATCAAACCATTGCTTGCCGGTTTTTGCAGCAGCCTTGATGATGGTCTTGTCGATGTCGTCGTCATCCTTGCTGTTGATGTAATTTGACGCCAACACCAACGTCTTGGGTACATCCAGAGAATCGACCGTGTAGGTTCCTCGGGCGATCAGTATCGTATCGCCCTCAGAAGCCGCTTGTATGGCTGCAGAGATCTTCTTGTGATCGTCGGGCACCTTCACGACGGCACCGGAAGAGAAGGAAGCACACATCAACACACCGAGAACAGTAGCACTGTGTTTCATCATTTCACACCTCTTTCAATCAAGAGTCTCATTCTTGTCTGTTGCTTTGAGATTAAAGACGATTCTTCGTTTCGTTGTCGCCGCTTGGAGGCGGAGCGGCGTCCTTTTTGAGTCGGACAGTCTCAATGATAGTACCATCCTCCCGTATGGCGGTGATCGTCATTGTGTCACCATCAACGTCAAACCGCACGAAGTGCCGTACGCTTTCCGCTTTCACGACAGATGGGCTTCTCTTGGAAACCCCATGCAATGGGGCTCCGCCACCGCCGGTAGTAATATGAGTGACACCATCCTTCACGGCCCGGGAATAGACATGGCTGTGCCCGGCCAGGAGTACATCGTACTTATACTTCACCAGCAAGGGACACAAACCGCTCAAGACTTTCGGGTCGCTGCCGCGAATACTGCCTGCCGTATACGCCGGCTGATGAATCACCGCGATCTTCCAACGCTTGTCGGCATTTGCCGACATTTCCTTCTCGACCTTGGCATATGCCTCTTTGTGCGATTTATTGACGGCATACCTCCCGAGAATCGTCATGTGAACCGGCCCATAATCAAAGTGAGCGTTTGGCGTCGCATAGCGCATGTATTTAGCGAACACCGAGTACTTGCCAACGATTTCTTCATGATTACCTGCGCATCCTGAAAGAGGCATGTGGCGCATCATTTCCAGGACACTTTTCTGACCACGGTTGAAGCAATCGCTCTGCCACTGGTCCTCGGTATCCTTGCGAACCCAGTCGCCGGTATGAAGCACGAGTCCCTGGCGTCGCTGAGGGGCTTTCTTCATGTCGGCAACGATGGCGGCACAGACCTTGTTGTGCTGTTCCGGGTTGCTGCGCGAATCGCCATAGGCATAGAACGACATTCCCTTTGCCGATGCCGCCGGCCCCGTCCTGAATGAGCCTGTGTCCGTCTTTGAGTCCACGGCAACACGGTAATGGTAAAGGGTGTCTTGTTTGAAGCCCGTTATCGTATAGCTGAACAGATGCCCATCTTTCCCGCTGTCACGTTCCTTCAGCAGACCGGAGCTTTTACCATAGGCGGTAGTCAGCCCCCATTCAACAGCCGACTTGCCTGTGGTCGTATCCGCCTGCCAGAGCACAGTCATCTGAGTATTGACCTTCGGATATATTAGATATGGTCCTTTGCGAAAGGAGGCTGCCTGCGTAGCAGTCCCTGCCGAGAAAAGGGTTGCCGCCAAAATCACTGCCGATACATGCATCGTTTTCATTGCTTTGCTCCTTCGTTCCATTCCGGACAGGTTACACATTCGCACGTCGCCGGCGTCCAAATAGGCAATTGTCTCGGCCAACACTTTCGCCGAACGCATAGACAATTTGTCGGGAATAAGTACGTTCATATTTCTCTCCTCGTGGACTTCACGGTTGCGTGTTCTCAGGCAGAAAACTGGGATTGATCCAGAGGACATACCCGGCGGAGCCTTTGCCGCCGCTGGTATTTGTGCCGGAAGGCAGGTAGATATACGATGGCGTGCCGTCGATCATCAGTACCTGGGGTCGCTCGAACTTGTCGCCCGCGGCCCCTTTGGTTCGATAAAATCCATCGGGAAGCACGCCACCTTCATGATAGAACGCCAAGCGGTCGAACGCCATCTTCGGACTCGAGAAGTCCAATCCGTCTTCCGACTCCCAGATCAGGCCGCCGCCGCCCTTGATCAGTCCGTGGTTGTCGGTGGTCACTAGGTAGATATCCTTGCCGTAGCGGAATGCGTAGCCGTCTTCGATAACGCCCTCGTTTTTCGTCAGCGGCTCAGGATGGTGGATGTAGTGACCTTCCAGCTTATCGGCGATGGCGACGCCCATGCGTTTCGTGCGACCAGAGGCCGCCTTGTAATACAGGAAGAATCGGCCGTCAGGATGCTGGAGAAATGCAGGGTTGTTGACGCCACATCTCGTACCATGGCACCAAACGTTGGGATCATCGGGCGGCGACAGAACCAATCCGTCTGTGCCGACTTTCTTCCACGGGCCGTAAAGCGATTTGCTCAAGGCAAGGCCGATCTTCTGATTTCTCGGCCTCTGCGACTTGCCGGTATTGGCAATATAGAAAAGGGCGTACCGGTCATTCACTTTGTGGATGGTCGGATTATGCGGCGAAAACTTGTCCCAGGTCTTCTTTCCCGTACCTTCCAGCACCACATCCGAAAAGACAAAGGGGCCTTCTGGTTTCTTGCTCACGTAATGGACTACCTGGCTGTGGGTATACCACCCCTGGTGCCCGGTTTCCTGGGGCCAGCGGGCGACGAACAGATGAACCTTGCCTTCCGGGCCGACAATGGGCGAACAGCCCCAGATGTGCCAAACGTCGTCCGCAACGGCAATACCGCGAAACTCGAGTGCGCGGGTAAACCAGGATACCTGGTCTTCCCCCGGTGAGGTCTTCGATTGCTTTCCCTGTGCCGCGACCGGTGACGTCGCGGCGCTCATGGTTATTACCATTACAATGGACGCGATGGTGAGAGGATTTCTTTTCATACTCAGTTCTCTTGCTTTATTGAACTGTTTTATGGTTTCTTAAATTTTCATCTGGGATTTCCCATATAACATTGTACATCTTATCGCAGCTATCCCGACGCGTCGGGACTGGGCCTCTTTTCTAACAGAGTATCAAATCTGTCTTGAAAACTCAAGCATATTATCGGAAGTACCGAGTTTTCTTAGCAGACAAATCAACTGTAAGACCGATAAGATCTTGTGTATCAGGTAGATATATTAGTGCGGCGTTTGGATTATCGCTTAAGTTTTGTAAATTTTCT
>JAUWLI010000266.1 GCA_030613765.1 Phycisphaerae bacterium | reverse complement strand
TGATTGGAACGCCGGCGAAAGAAAAATGATGCGCAGAAAACAAAACCTATAATAGCCGCTCTCACCGTCGGTGCCCTCGGCGGTACAATTAGCAGGAAAACACCTATCACAATAATACAAATCGCCGCCCGTCCCCGCTTCATTATTCCAGCTGTCTTGCAAAGCCACCACACAATCCCCACTAAAATACCCAGATGCATCCCGGAAAGACTGATAAAGTGCAGCAGACCTGTCTTGCGAAATGCCCGGTAAGTCCGGCTGTCGATATTACCTCTGTAGCCCAATAGCAACGCCTCCAGTAAGCCCCGGCTTACTTCTTCCGGAGACAGGTCACCCAGCAATGCCTGCGTGGCAGTTTCGGTTAATTTCCTTTTTATCTTTGTAGAGAAACCTGCAGGGTTGCTTTCCAATAGTTCGATGCCCTCTCGTGATTGCACTGAAGCAGCTATAAAAATACTTTTCCGCGCCAGGTGTTTTGCCACATCGAATTGGCCCGGATTAGTGGCTTCTTTGAATCTATCCAGCCAGCAATATGCCTGTATATAGTCACCCATCTTCAAGTCCAACACCGGCTCACTAACCTGCACTCGCACAGTCCCGCCTGCCTTTGCCCAGCCGTCAATTGTTTTTATCTGGTCCATCTTAAAATAAAAACTGCTGGTTGGGTCGTTATACGTAAACTTTATAAATTTCCATTGCTCGTTTTTCTGGATATATGGATCAGTAATTATTACGCCACGAATCGTTGCCAGCTTGCGCTCGTTATCGACAAGATTGCGGATGTCGTTTGGCTTCGGTTGATGAAAGCTTGTCAGCCGAATCGCACCAAGGCACAAAAAACATAGCAGAGCCATATACGCAGTTATATAGGGGAGATTTTTTTCTTTTACGAGATACGAGATTATCGTTGCGGCTATGCAAATCCCTATGGCTATCAACCAAACCGATATCGGCAGATGAAATGTATTTTGTATGACAATGCCTGCGATTAAACCGACTGCGACAAAGAGCAGGGGGGCGGTGCTTATTATTTGTTTATGTACATTCGCCCAGTTCCAGGCTAATTGCTTATCAATCAGGGCCAGTTTCCGCTGTATCTCATCCATAGCACAACAGACTACAGGCTTAAGACGCAAGACACAAGGACAATTTTTTCGCGGAGATTTGCCCTAATCAATTGCCGGTTTATTTTTTCCATCCCGGTCCGCGGACAACGCGGCCGGGTGTAGCGCCTGTATGTTCGCCATCCTTGAGCACCTGTTTGCCGTTTACGAAAACATGGGTCATGCCTGTTGCATACTGGTGCGGTTTTTCAAAAGTCGCATGGTCAATAATTGTTTCAGGGTCGAAAACCACAATGTCTGCATAATATCCTTTTTCAAGTTTTCCCCGCCGGTCGAGCTTGAGATTATCTGCCGGCAGTGAAGTTAAACGCCTGACCGCCTCGGTGAGCGTAATTAGCTTTTCCCGGCGAACATATTTGCCGAGAAGCCGGGCGAAGCTGCCGTATGCACGGGGATGTACGTTTGATTGTAAGAAGGCCCCCTCCGGGGCTAAAGACGCTGCATCTGAACAAAAGCTGACCCAGGGAAGCTTGATCTGCCTTTTCACATTTTCTTCCGACATTAAAAAGTAGACCGCTTCGACGCGGCTGTTGTCTTCAATGACAAGGTCTATTGCAGTTTCTGCCGGTGATTTTCCTCTCATCCCGGCGACTTCTGCAAGAGTTTTGCCGGTAAGATGTTTGAGTCTTGCTGTTTTAAATCCCACTAAGAGAACATTCTCCGGTTTGCCTGCTAAAAGATACAAATTCTCCCATTCGTTAGTAGGCGTAGTCATCTCCTTCAAAAGCCGTTTCCTGATTTTCGGGTCTCTGAGCCGTTGTATCCATGCCTCGTGCCCACCCTCCTGAACCCAGGGAGGCATTGCAGCATTAAGGCCTGTTAAGCCTGCGGTATAGGTATACATATTGGCCGTGATTTTAAGACCTTCGGCCCGTGCTTTTTCAATCTTTTCAATCATGGCATCATATTTATGCCAATTTGATTTGCCGGCAACTTTCATGTGATACAGTTCAGCGGTGACATTTGCTTTTCGAGTAATTGTTATCAGATCGTCCAACGCTTCAAGTAAGCTATTACCCTCGCTGCGGATGTGCGAAATATACATTCCACCATATCTACTTGCCACTTCTGCAAGGGCTGTTAACTCGTTGGTAGTGGCATAAAAAGCCGGAGCATAAATCAGAGCCGAACTGACACCTAATGCTCCCTCCCGCATTGCCCGGCCTACGAATTTACGCATCTGTATAAGTTCCTGGCGAGTTGCCGGGCGGTCTTGATATCCAACAGCATAAACACGAGCATTCGTTGCGCCAACAAAAGAGGCCACATTGGTCGATACTCCTTTTTTTACAAGATATTCGAGATATTCTTCAAGTGTATTCCATCTTCCGGGGTAAGGCTTCATTGACCATCCTTCTCCCAGAATTTCAAGGGTTACTCCCTGGCGAATATCACTTTGTGACCTCCCATCCTGTATAAGGGATTCGTTTGCCCAGCTTAACATATTAATAAAACCCGGTGCGACTGCCAGGCCTTTTGCGTCGATTAACACATCCGCATCTGGTTTGAGCCGCCCTATGGCTGCAATACGACCATTTTTTATTCCGACATCCGCAACATAGGAAGCGGTGCCGGAGCCGTCGTAGATATCACCTGATTTTATTACTACATCATAAGTCTTTGAACGGCCGAAGATGCCCGCATTTACTGTGAGCAATACTGCACAGAAGAATAAAGTTATTTTTCGCATAATATTTCCCCAAATTTATTTTTAGTTTAACGCAGATTTTTATTGTGGACAAGGAATAATTAGTCGTTAGTCGATAGTATTTAGTATATAGCCGGTTGAGGCCGAGAAGGCCGGCGTTTTTTTGGGGGGGTAGACAAAGCCGTTTTGGATTGGTAAATTGTGGGGATTGAGAACGAAGAACCGAGAGACGCACCATAAGATAAAGAATAAGGCGGTCAATTTTGGATTGCCCTGTGGTGTTGCAGTATATACAATTGTCCTGCTTCACTGATTGAGAACAACAACGCAGAGAGAAAATAACCAGTGGTAATTTCTGAAAGGGCGGAAGATGGTAAAGAAACTGGCCTTATTTTTAGCAATGTTAATGATTGTGTTCCTCGTGTGGTCGTTACTTGGGGTAACCACAGAGGTATCTGTCAATATAAACGGACGTGAGATTACAGGGCCTCTTGGAACAGCGGTTGGTTTATGGGGTATAATATTGACAGCGGTTATACTCTTTTGTGTTGCGATACTTTTAGCTTTTGTTTTCGCAGGTGTTGGTCTCGTAATTGTGGGTTGTTTAGCTTTGGTTGGTATCATACTTATCGCTGTTTCGCTTCCATTCCTGCTGCCGTTGATAATACCCTTGTTTATTGTTTTGTTATTTTGTGCCATTTTTCGCAGGGGTAAAGCAACAAAAAAGGCTTCATAGTCAGTCAGGCCGACAAGTATGCCGACTGTAACTGGTATTAAAAACAGAGGCAGGCAGTGCACGCAGATTTCACCCCATTAGATAACGCTTCGCTATCTCGCATGGCAGGCAGATTTCACAGATTTTTTTTTGGTACGGATAACCACGGATTGTTGAGTAGATTATAGAAATGGCTGCTTGCTTACCGGGTGAAGGACTTCGGGCATGGTTATCAAGCTATCTGCAATTTAGTTTAATTTGGCATCTCTCTAACATGAAAAGGTAAAGAACCCTCTATCTTATTATCAATTGCCAAATCGATTCTATATTGTCCATATTTTTGAAACTCTAATCGTTGAATATTAAGAATAAGATTAGCTCCCATCGAATCATGGCCCGGCCTAGTTCGCACAGACATATTACCTTCAAGTTTAGGGCCAATATTGTTACCATCCTCATCGATTATTTGAATTCTTACAGAATGGTTTCCTTCTTCAATCTTTTCAAATCGTATCCTTACTGCGATAGCACAAGCCGGGTGCACAGTAGGCACTTTCTTAGCGTAAATATTATCGAAAGCCCCCAAAACATTCAGTTTGCCGAGCTGATCGGTTGCAGCATCACATAATAAAAAAGCTTCAATATTCATTATTTTTTCCTTTGAGATAATACCTTGTTTATCTAATGCAATTTTAAGCCATTCTGCTAAAGCAGCAAGGCATTTCCACTTTTGCAATTATAATTCTTCCTCCAAAAACCACAAGATTTAACTTACAGCGTAATCTTCTATTATCGCTTCACTATTTTTTCTCTGTCATTCATATATGGCCGAAGGACTTTTGGAATTGTTATTGAGCCGTCGGAGTTCTGGTAGAGCTCCAGAATGGGTATGAGTATTCGAGGGCTTGCGATTACGGTGTTATTGAGCGTATGGCAGAATACATTTTTCTTCGTCGCGGGATTTTTATACCGAAGGTTTAATCTTCTTGCCTGAAACTC
>JAUWLI010000085.1 GCA_030613765.1 Phycisphaerae bacterium | reverse complement strand
TATTATCTCCACCCCCGCCTCCAGAATATCTTCCGCTTCTTCGAGGAACATGTCCGCCTTACCCCCGCCGAACAGTCTCCGGAAGACCTCCTGGAAATGGACCCTGATTTCCTCAAATGTCTCCCTGAATTTTTCTCTACTTTGTTTGTTAAGACGGTTTATCAATTGCTGCAGTTGGGCCCGGCTTACGTTCAGGTCTTCAACCTGTTTACTCAAAAACTCATATCGCTCTTCAAGGCTTGCCTGCTCATCTATCGCGTCGAGATTAACATTGCCGAGCCGTTCGATTTTCCCGCGAAGCTCGGCTATTTCTTCTCTCACCTGCTCCCAATCCACCTCACCCTGGTTATAATCTTCAAAGGCGGCCACCAAATCAATCTGCAATTCATCCTGCACCCTTTCGACCAGGTCCTGCCCCTTGACTTCCAATTGCCCCGCCTCTATTCTAAGTTCGCTTATGGCCGCCTCCATCTCGCTTTTTTCTGCGCGCCTCTCCCGGATATGCTGTTCTGTCTGTTTCTGTTCTTCTCTCAGTTTCTCTACTTCTTTATGCAGCTTCGCGGTGTTCTCCTGTGTCATTTCCTTTTCGACATACATCTCCGAAACCGCCGCTTCGCTTTCGAGAATGTCCCTTGCTGCTTTTGTTAACTCCTCGCTGCAGCTATGTATTTCAGTCAGCGCCGACTCTGCCGCTGCCTGGTTCGCCTGCATCTGGCTTGTTATATGCCCAATAGTCTGCTTAAGCCCCTTACGTTGCTCGGTAATCTGGCCCAGCGAGACCTTCAAGTCGGTAAGTCGGCTCGTTTCCCTCTCTAACATCCCTTTTTGCTCGGCGTATTTGCTTTCCAGCTCTTCTATACGTTCCGTCCGCTCATTGTTTACAGCCTCCAGCTCTTCCAGCTTCTGTTTTGAATCATATTCCTTCTGGACGGACCCGGCAATCTCGGTTTCAAGCAGGTCAATCTCACTGGTTATCAACGGCTGCTCCTGCCTGAGCCGATTTATGTTCTGCTCCGAAACACTTATTTTCGAGCTCACCTGCATCTTTTCCGTATTGGCCTCATAAACAGCAGTCCGCAGGTCCTTGCACAATTGCTCCAGATGTAAGCTCGTCTGATTGTTTTTCTCAATTTGCTCTTCGAGCGTTTCAATCTCCGATGTCGTATTGGCAATCGTTTGCTGAAGTTGTCGCAATCGGCTCTTTCGCGATATCAGGCCTGTTGTTTTCCCTAAGGGCCCAAGTTTTATCGAGCCGTCACCGCTCAGCAATTCTCCCTCCAGCGTAACATATTTATACTCCTGGCCCAATTCACCTCCCAGTTCAATCGCCGCGTCCACCGAATCAACCACTATCGTTTTACCGAGCAGCTTCCACATTAATGGAGCATATTTGCTCTCGTACTTTACAAATTCGACAAGTCTGCCTTTTACGCAATCCATTGACGACAAATCTTTGCTATCGACGAAAGGCTCTGTTCTGTCAAGGCAAAGGAAATTCACCCTGCTGTCAAGCTGTCCAATTGCTCCATCTGTCCCGATATCGGCCAGCAGCCTTCTTGTGCTGTTGACAACAAGCGCATCTGTTTTGCCTTCGAGCCCGGCTTCTACGGCGCTGGCATACTCGAAATCGGCCGCAACAATATCTGCAACCACTCCTTCGACATAATCCAGCTTATTATTTTCAACCGACCGGCTTTCCAATATGCCTTTAACCGCTGATGTAAGCCCTTCGCGCCTTTTCTCCATATCAATCAATATCGCAAGCTCTCCGCTCAGTGTACTCCTCGCCTCCCGACTCGCCGCCAATCGCCTGTTGTCCCCTCCGATTAGGGTATTGACTTCCTCTCTTTCTTTCCGCTTGGATTCCAGATTTTCTGACAAGTCGCTCAAAACTTTTTCGATATCACCCAGCCGTGTCTTGTGTTGAGCCTTCTCCGTAAGCACATTCTCAAGTTCTGTGCGTGCATGTTCCGCTCTGCCCGAAAGGCGGTCTTTCTGGCTGGACAAATTATCGCGGTAAACTGAAATGCTCTGGATTTCGTTATGAAGTTGTGCCGTCCTTCGGACTATATCGATTACACCCGATTTCTCATCTTCCAGGTTTGCCTCTAATGAGGCGCATTCGGCGTTGATTCTCTGGACATCTTGTTTAATTTGTTCTGCCTCTCGACTCTTCTCTTCGAATCCCTCCTCACACCCAACCAGCTCCCTCTGTAGCCGAACAGAGTCCGTCTTAAAGAAGTTTTCCTGCTCCCTCAGTTTGTTAACTCTCTGGCCTGCCGACTCCTTTCGTTGCTGTAGTTCCGTAACTCTCGTATGCAAAAACTCTATACGCTGCAGCCTCTGCTCAATCTTGCTCTGAACACCGACAAGCGAATTATCTGTTCGGTTGAGCTTGTTCTCTGTCTCTATTATCCTCCGTCCCAGCTCACTCATCAGGTTATCTTCTCTGGCAACCTCCGCCGCTAATTGCTCAAACTGTCCATGCACCTGCTCAAGCGCGCTTTCCTTTTCTTTAAGTTGCTTCTGGTTCTTCGCATATTCAGACAGCGAGTAGTTGACTTGTAGTTCCTTCAGCCTTTGTGTATATTTCAGGTAACTGCGTGCCTTACCCGCCTGCAGTTTCACACTCCGCAATTGCTTTCCCACCTCACCCAAAATATCAGCAAGTCGAAGCAGATTTTGTTCCGTGCGTTCCAGCTTACGAAGTGCTTCTTTTTTGTGTGCTTTGTATTTGCTTATACCCGCCGCATCTTCAAATATGGTCCTTCGCTCTGTTTTCGATACGCTTAATATCCGGTCTATTTGTCCCTGCTCGAGAATCGAGTAGGCCCTGGCGCCTACACCCGTATCCATAAATAATTCTCGAATATCTTTTAATCTGCAGCTTTTGTTATTTATCCGGTACTCGCTCTCACCGCTCTTGAATATCCTTCGTGTAATCTGCACCTCGTCGGTCTCGACGGCCAACTTTCCGTTTCCCATACCATCGGGATTGGAGATAACCAGGCTCACCTCCGCCGTCCCGAGAGCTTTCCTGCTGCTGCTCCCGCTGAATATCACATCCGACATCTGCCCTCCTCGCAGGCTTTTGGCACTTTGCTCCCCAAGCACCCACTTCACCGCGTCCACAACATTGCTTTTACCGCATCCGTTAGGCCCTACAATTGCCGTTATAGGCGAATCGAAACAAAATTCTGTCTTGTCTGCGAAGCTTTTGAATCCATTCAAAACAATTTTCTTGAGTTTCATTTGTCACCCTGTTGTCAGTATGTTGTCCTTACGAGGTCTGCAAAGTCCCGCACCAATTGAACTCTGCCTCACGCCTAATTGGTGCGGGATGGCAATCTCAATATTTAGCCCCCAGTTTTACTGGGGGTTTTCTTTCGCAATACGCAATACGATATACGCAATACGATATTATTATCGGCCGGGAACCTCATTTTTCTTGATATTTAGCCCGTATATTTCGTCTTTACAAATATATGCCATTTTTACAGCAAACTCACTTACATACTACAGACAGACAGGCCGCCGTGCAATTAAGGAATTGAAAATCCATTCAATAAATCAGGCAGGATACGTACAAAAAAGCAAAAAAACAACGAAAAGGCTGCAAGCGCAGTGCTCACAGCCCTTTGGATAAAGATTTCACCGATCTCAGGAGCTAACGCTTTTTGCGCTGAACCGTAACCGTCGCACTCTTTTCAGTTTCATTTCCACTGCCATCAATCGCCTGATAGGTTATAGTGTATATCCTGTCACTGCTCCGGTTGCGTTTGGCCCTTACATAGATTGTGCCGTCATCGCCTATTTGAATATCATCGTCAGTATGTACATTGCTTCTGGTCTCACTTTCGTTCATCGAAACGCTCACCAGTGACACGTCCGGCGTCGCGTCGCAATTATCGCTTAACGTCCAGGAATGCGTAATCTTGACCATCTTCTTGTTCGGAGGCCACAACATTGTTGGCGTGACCGAAAATGTAAATTCAGGAGGCGTCGTGTCCACAACCGTTATCTTGACCTCGTTAGGCTCCGAGTCTTCCGTCCCATCGTTAACGATTAATGTAATTACATAGTCACCCGGGCAGCCGTCTTCCAACGTGACCGTCGGTGCCGCTCCGTCCGCGGGACTCTCGGTGAAAGGCCCCATCCAGCTATATGTTAGCGCGTCCCCGTCCACATCATAAGACCCGCTGCCGTCCAATGTAACCTTTGTCCCCTCTGCTGTATTACACGCGCACTCGACACCCTGGTCATCTCCGGCATCGCCAACAGGCTGCGTATTGAAAAACTCATACGCTCCCATATCGATTCGCCCGCCGATTACACGCGGCCTGCCATCCAAATCCATCTCATTGGGTTCTGGCACATAACATGGGTCACCGGCATCAATACACACTGAATATGGCAGTAAATGATAATCACCCTCAATCCAGATGTACTGCAGGGTATCACTCATGGAAGAAGCAGGTAGTAGTGGCGACGGAGGAGGAGGAGGAGGTAATGGTGGAATGTTTATGTCCCAATATCCCGGCTGAACAAAACACGGATCAGCATCAATATTGCCGGCACCCAAAATGAGATTGGGATCTCCAAAAACGGGGTCTTCTTCCACAATTATCTGACCTGTACAGGAGTATGAAACAGCTACTTCTGTAGGCTCCACCGTGCAATCTTGACATGGAGGTGGTGGGTAATTCCAAACGTAAATATCTTCGCCGATGTTGTTCCAGATGATTGAATTGGTAATAATTATATTACCCCTTGAACAGGACACTCCGCCACCACGCCCAATGTTTCCAAAAGAGTCAATCGCAATATTACCGGTTATCGTGCAGTTAGTTATTGTCGCAAGGCCTTGATCATCCGTACTTATTCTAATACCGCCGCCATCGAAGCTTGCATTGTTGCCGCTGATGACACAATTTGAAATCGTACCGGTGCCGGTACTCTCCACTGAGCCCTGGATTCCCGGACCCTGGTTGTCAAATATTGTACAGTTATTTATTACTAATGGACCGTAACCATCATATCTAATGCCCGCATATTGATTGCTGCTAATCGTGCAGTTGACTATGCTTACAGCGGGACTATCTCCACAATAGATTCCTCTCCGACCAGTGGTGGAGATTATTGAATCTTCTATGTCCAAAGAGCTATTTCGCCAACAATAAACACCACTGGAATTTCCGCTAACAGTACAACCAGTAATCCTTGGGCTGCTATTTTCCCAAGCAAAAATTCCTCCACCCTGAGTAGCTAAGTTACCTCTGATAATACAGTTGGCAATCGTTGGGCCTGAACCGATACAGTAGATTCCCCCGCCATACCGTCTTGCAGAGTTTCCGGTGATAATGCAGTTGGTTACCGTTGGGATGCCTTCGTCGTTGTACATTCCGCCCCCCTCTGCATGTGGAGAAGGAGAGGACCTACTGGCATTGCCTGCGGTGACGGTAAAGCCATCTAATACGGCCGTCTCATCCGTTTCACTGCCGGTTACCACGTGATAGCTGTTCTCGGCCCTACTCAGTTCATCCCATAAGTCACTGAGATTGTTTACATCGACGTCATTGCCAGCAAGGTCACCGCTGAGGATGGTTTCGTAGAGTTCGATATCGCGGACGTTGGGATCAGGTTCGCCGAAGCCGGTGTAACCGCCATTAACTGTTACGTTATTAATTAGCTGAAAAGTAGCCGTTCGATCAAACGGAAGTGGAGGTGCCCCTGGCGGAGGCGGCGGTGGAGGTGGAGTGGGCTTGTAAATACCTTGCGCTACCCGAATCTCCACCGGCTTCATAGAAGAATTGGCCTTGGCTAAGCCGTCCTGTAAAGAGTTATAAGCATCCGCCCAGTTTGACCCGTCATTTGCACCCGTAGCATCGACATCGACAAAAATCGGGGCCGGTACTGTCGTAAAGCTCCAGACATCACCTTGCCATATACCCGGTTCAGGCCCAGAATCTTCGACCTCATCAATCGCCCAGTAGTAAATCATACCCGAAAATACGTGGCCGAGATTATATGAGTTAGAATCAATGCGCCCTTTGTATACGCTCGGTGCACGACTCTCAACAAGGGCTTGATCAGTGCCCACATAAACATCGTGTTCGTCGGCATTATCACCCGGACCCCACCTGAGAGTAACCGGTGACTCTACACTTACCTGACCATCACATGGGTCGGGATTATGGGCCCACAACTGCGCAAAAGGAGACAGCCTGTTTCCGGGTATGACGGCAGAAGCACTGCCGTTTACGGGCGCAAGCGGCTGGTCAGGACCCTGCCACGCTACCATACAGAAATCACCTCCGAGATGTTCTTTCCACCGTGCCATGATGTAGTATTTCTCACCCCCAACAAGCGAAATGGGTGAAGATTCCTGGTATGGTTCAATGGACTTGTACCATTCATACGGAGTGGTCCAGTTAATGATATGGGCGATACCCACCTTGTTCGCTGGTGTATCGTCAGTGCTCAAAAACAGCTCACTTTCGTCGTCGCTTGCAAGCCAGAAGGTGTAGTCCCCAGACTTTCTTGGATGCAGCCAGCCGTGAATTTGGCCTCCATAGCTTTCACCCAACGAGGTACCTGATTCGAACGACGTTAAGTATCTGGTCTCGTCCGGATTGTCCGGATACCGCGGATCATTCAGCAGGTCCTCTATTTCTCTACCTGCAATTCCCCACCACAGGTCCTCTCTGATGCTGCCCAGCCCTTCAGGAATGGTTGTAAAGCACCAGACATCGCCTCTGTAATATGTACCGCCGCCGATAGGGTAGGGCATGCGGCCGTTGACCTGATCAACCCGCCAGTAGTACTTGACTCCCTCGGTCAGTCCCGTTACTAATAAGCTCGCTTCCGATGTAGTACCCAGAAATTCCGGCGGAGGAGTCGTAAAGCTGTAAACGGAATTGTTCACATCTTCCCAACTGGTGCCCATGTAAATATCGTGATCTTCCACGCTGAAACCCGGCACCCAGGAAAGAAGCACATCGGTTTCTACGAATATGGCCTCATTAGGAGGATTGGGTGCAAAGGCATGAAAGCCCTGAATGGCAAACTCCCAGATATCACCCGGGAACTGATTGCCAAGAGCATCGGTCGCATCGACAGTCCAGTAGTACCTCGTGCCTCGAGCAAGAGTGTAATCAGCCGGGGGAACCTGGGGGTTACCTGCAAATAGCGTGTATTCCCACCCCGGTATCGATGCGTACGGCGGTGCGCCGAGGTTCGCGTCCTGGACACGGCCGGCCACCTCGTTGTAATCATCGCTAAAGTAGCCCGTGTGTTTGACTGCACTCGCATCGGGGAAGAAAATAAGCTTGGTCCATATGTATTCATCACCCAAATATGTTACTGTGTCGCCTATAATGATATCACCATCAAAGGGATAGTCGGGCTGCGCCTGTCCGTATACAGTAGAAACGTTCCACACCGCCCCTGTTATTGCCGCAACAAGCAACAAAATCAACACCCGCATCTTAAGATTTGCCTTCCTGTTCATTTTAGTTCTCCCTATAAAAAGTGTATAATGAATATATCATGACGGCACAGGCAACGCACCTGTACTCACTTTGTACAATGTTAGTCTTGTTTGCGCAGTAACAGTCAAAAAATAACTCCCAAATTCCGCATTTCTTATACTTCTTTTCTCCTGCTAGCGCACTAAACAAAACGAGCGGCACGCTAAAAAAGGAGAAACTCATAACTTTGGAAGGCAGGTGTTGGTATGAAATCAATTACAAGTTTATGATGGCAACAAAATTATTATAATAGCTTTGTCTGCCTTCGTATTCTAATTTTATCAAATTTTATTCTAACACAACAGCGATTATTTTGTCAAGGATTTTTTAAAGCGTTTCTTTAAATATGTTTTAAGGGCTTTTTTTGAACTACATTTTGAGCCTGAAAACCGCCTTTTTTAAGGCGAAAACCAGCCTGAAACATCGAGAAAACCTGCAAACCCCCCGCCTTACTCGATACTCGGAAGCGGCCCGGCCTCGAACTTCGCTTCTACAGCGCCTTTCTCGCACATCTGTTTCAAAAGGGCTATCATATCGGCATAAGAGACACCCAGGCCTATGCGTCCTTGCTCACTCCTTTTGACCGGCTCTTCACACAGGGTTTCAATAATGTCACCAAGTTCCAGCGAGCTTCTAAGTGGCCCTAATACGGTTGGACGTTTGGGATGTTTACGCATTACTGAAGCGTATTTTTGACCGGCTCGGGAATCTATTGTTATCTCACCGTTGGCTGATTGTATAAAAAGATTGTCACTGCACACTATTGGTGCCCCGAACAAAACAATTCGTGCCTGGCCGCTGCGCGAAACATAAATCGTCTTGTATCCGGTTTGGGTGATTTCTTCAAGATAGAAGCTGCGTGCGATAGGCCTTCGTGTTACGGCAATATCATCTAATTCGCGAAGTTGCTCGTATGCCGCAAATCGGATATGAAAATCTTCATCACGAAGTAATAATCGAGATATCGCGGACGCATCATTGCGGTTGGCCCCTGTAGTAATTGCCTCCAGCGCCTCCACACGGTAGCTCGTATCCTTGTCCATTGCTATCTTCTTCAGGATCTGAAGACCACCGTCACTGCCCAGATTAAGCATACATCTGCCTGTTCGCAGACGAACCTCCTCGTGCCCCGAATTCAACAGGACTCCCAGCTTGCTAAGACTCTCATTGCCTATCGCCTCCAGGGCAATCTCGCTTTCATCCATGTCCTCTGCAACAGCAAGCTTTCTAACAAAAGTCTTTATCCGCTCCTTGATGATTTCCTCTGTCTCGGCAAGATACATTAACTTGACTATCGAGATAAAACGCTGTTTCTGTTTTCCATATTTTGCCGGTACATTCAATTCAATATGCCTGGCCGTTTTTGCCTTGGCCGTATTAGGACCAAAACGACCGTTCAAACGATTACGAATAATGTTTACAATTGTAAAGTCAGGCTTCCGCAATACCAAACCAAACGGGTACTCACCAATCACTGTCCCACCGCCCAGCACATAACCGGCTTTCTTATCTATTTCGTCTCTGTTGAGTGTATCCATGAAGACGGCACCTCTGGCAGTTGCAAAAACTCGAGTAGCCACACGGAATCTTCCTAATAGCTTAAGCTCGGTACTATGCAGCCAGCCGCCTTCAAGAGAAGTCGTTTGTGTACCCGGCAGGGCGGTTACCTTCACATCGAAGGAGCGGTTTTCCATAACAGATGTCGACATTGTCCCATGAACACGTACTACGGCCGTATCGCGACTGTTGATAAATCCGTCTATGTTCGTTCTGTGGTTGGTCATTTGCTTAAGGATATACTGTTTAAGGTATTCTCGAATACGGGTCGGGCATTCACTTGATCCTGTACCCCGTAATCCTCCTACTATACCGTATCCTTCAACCGCTATAAAATCCGTTGATACTACCTCGCACAGTGAACCTATTGTAGTCCCAAGCCTTCTCAGTTCTTTTGAACCCGACTTCAGTTCTCCACAACTACCTGCAAAACTACAAACCACCAATACCGCTGTTACAATAATCGTTTTTATGCCTCGCGCAACCATAGGAATAAACACTCCAAAAAATGACCGTTTATTATCTACTATTCGTGCCAAATAGCCGCTCACTTCAATAATAAACCGTAAAAAGCCGTGAGTCAATCGTTTACTCGCCGATTATCTGACAGACTACAGTCCTCGTTCTCGCCCTCGTATCGAAATCAACTAAGATGATTTGCTGCCATGTCCCTAATGTCAATCGCCCGTCAACAACAGGAACGCTCAAAGATGGCCCCAATAGCGTAGCCCGCACGTGGGCATGTCCGTTATCGTCATGCCACGTTTCCTCATGCTCATAACGCCCGTCGGCCGGTGCGATTTTCTCGAAAAAAGCAGCTATATCGTAATTAACCAGACCAGGCTCATATTCCGTCGTCGTAATACCCGCAGTCGACCCGACATTAAAAACAGTAACCGTCGCCTCACTTAC